>JALHQP010000006.1 GCA_022841885.1 Aquincola sp.
GGCACTCAGCACACAGCCCACATCAGATGCCGGATATACGACTGCAGGCTCAACCCCTCGTGTCCTTCACCGATCGATCAATCGCTGGCGTTGGCGGGGGAGTCCATATAGGAGGGGTTGTGCGTCATGGCGCTACTGCTTGACGGGCGCTTGAAACACGGACCACTTGCCTTCCTTGAACAGGTAGAGCGCGGAAGAGATGCGCATGCGCTCACTGCTTGCGTGCAGATACGCGACTGCTTTTCGCATACCCTCCACTGCCCTTTGGTTCGACGCTGGCGCGTAAAGAAGTCCTCCGCGCTTTGCAACTATGGCGACAAGACCCTCGGGATGTTGCTTAAGCAAGTCATTCCAGAACTCACGGTCCAGAAAGTAGCTGCTGTCGAGGTCGGGGGATTTCCCCTGCACTTGCATGAGGTCACTCCACGGCGACGCCTTGGGTTCACCATAGACGCGCCTGATGTTCCTAACAGCCAGCTCCAGCGCCGCCTCGGGCGTGAGCTTCAGGCGCTCAAGATCTTGTGGGGTGGCGTTCGGCATGGACGTGGGGGTATCGAAGACAAACCGAACGTGCATGTCCCCGATGTAAGAGTACCACCCGGTATCAACCTCAATTTCCTTGCCGTCTGCCAGCCTAGCCTTGGCCTTGCCCATAGGAACAAGGGCTTCGTCTTGCTTGTTGGAGCCGACAGACTCCCGCAGGACCACCATCAGGTTTGAGGCACTGTCATCGAACGAGCGTGGGGCCTGGGCCACGGCAGTCGACGACACAGCGCCCGTAACGAGCAACGAGAGAAGCTTTCGAATCATGGCGGAGATGGGAGGCTACGAATATGACGCACAACGTGTTCTAGACCGCAACCGTGCGCCGTATGCAGTCCAGCTGCGGCGTATGCAGGTTCGGACAGGATGCGGCAAGTCGTTGTGCCTCCTGATTTTTTTGGGGCCAATACTGGATCTTCATCACAGCATTATCGAATCACGCACTGCGCGCCGCCGCCGGCGGCCCGGCGGGGCGCTACTGCACCCGCGACAGCTAGCGCAACCCCGCGTTCACCTTCGCCAGCACCGCCGCCCCCGGGCACAGCGCCTTCTCGTCGAGCCGGTTCAGCGGTGTGGCCACGGTGTTGAGCGCACGGTGCATGTCGGTCGCCTCAGGCTCGACGTAGATCAGCCCGGTGGCCACCTCGCCGGCGTGCGCCAGGCCCTGCACCAGGGCCATCGCGGCCAGGCGGTCGGTGGGGTCGTGGTCGGCACGGAGTTTGCGCAGCCGCATCACGCGGCCGTCGGGCTGCGGCAGGTCGATGGCCTCGCCGGGCGCGGGCGCGGCCTCGGTGGGCTTGGCCAGGTCGATGAAGTCGATGCGCGACACGGCCTCGTTGTGCTGGCGCACATAGTCGTAGCTCTTGGTGCTGCCCTCGTGGTTGTTGAAGGCCACGCAAGGGCTCACCACGTCGATGAAGGCGGCGCCGCCGTGGCGGATCGCGCCTTCGATCAGCGGCACCAGCTGGCCCTTGTCGCCCGAGAAGCCGCGCCCCACGTAGGTGGCACCGAGCTGCAGCGCCATGGCCACCAGGTCGATCGGGCTGTCGGCGTTGGCCACGCCCTTCTTGCTCTTGCTGCCGCGGTCGGCGGTGGCGCTGAACTGGCCCTTGGTCAGGCCGTACACGCCGTTGTTCTCCACGATGTACACCATGCGCACGCCGCGCCGCATGGCGTGGGCGAACTGGCCGAGGCCGATCGAGGCCGAGTCGCCGTCGCCGGACACACCCAGGTAGAGCAGCTCGCGGTTGGCGAGGTTGGCGCCGGTGAGCACGCTGGGCATGCGGCCGTGCACGGTGTTGAAGCCGTGGCTGGCGCCGAGAAAGTAGTCCGGCGTCTTGCTGCTGCAGCCGATGCCCGACAGCTTGGCCACGCGGTGCGGCTCGATGTCCATCTGCCAGCAGGCCTGCACGATGGCGGCGCTGATGCTGTCGTGGCCGCAGCCGGCGCACAGCGTGCTGATCTTGCCTTCGTAGTCGCGCCGCGTGTAGCCGACCTTGTTGGTCTCCAGCGTCGGGTGGTGCAGCCGGGGTTTGGCGAGGTAGGTCACTTCACCGTCTCCTTGCGCGGCTTGGCGGCAGTGGCATGGGGTTCGACGATCTCGGCGTGCACATGCTTGGTGATGGCATGCGCGATGAAGCGTGCGGTGATCGGCGTGCCGTCGTAGTGCAGCACGGGCACCAGCTTCAGCGGGTCCACGTCCAGCTCGTTCATCAGCAGCGTGCGCATCTGGCCGTCGCGGTTCTGCTCGACGACGAACACCTCCTCGTGGGTCTCGAGGAATTCGCCCACCGCGTCGGCAAACGGGAAGGCGCGCAAGCGCAACGCGTCGAGCGGGATGCCGCCGGTGACCAGCAGGTCGAGCGCCTCGTCCATCGCCGGGCTGGTGGAGCCGAAGTAGATCGCGCCCAGGCGCGTCTTGCGCGGCGCCTTGCGGATGACTGGCGTGGGCACCAGCGAGCGCGCGGTGTCGAACTTCTGCAGCAGGCGCTTGACGTTGTAGACGTAGTCGGGCCCGGCTTCCGAGTAGCGCGCATAGGGGTCGCGCGTGGTGCCGCGCGTGAAGTAGGCGCCCTTGCTCTCGTGCGTCGCCGGCAGCGTGCGCCAGGGGATGCCGTCGCCGTCCACGTCCTTGTAGCGCGCGAACTCCTTGCCCATGTCGAGTTCGGCGGCGGTCATCACCTTGCCGCGGTCGTACTTGTGGTCGTCCTTCCACTCGAAGGGTTCGCACAGGCGCTGGTTCATGCCGATGTCCAGGTCGGTCATCAGGAACACCGGCGTCTGCAGGCGGTCGGCCAGGTCGAGCGCGGCAGCCGCGAAGTCGAAGCACTCCTTCGGGTCTTCCGGCAGCAGCATCACGTGCTTGGTGTCGCCATGCGAGGCGTAGGCGCAGGACAGCAGGTCGGCCTGCTGGGTGCGCGTGGGCATGCCGGTGGACGGGCCGCCGCGCTGTACGTTGATGATGG
Organism: Aquincola sp.; assembly: GCA_022841885.1. GTDB lineage: Bacteria > Pseudomonadota > Gammaproteobacteria > Burkholderiales > Burkholderiaceae_C > CADEEN01. The sequence continues at coordinate 3,009 of JALHQP010000006.1, forward strand.
TCACCGGGATCTCGGCGAAGTAGGCCAGCCCGATGAACTCGGTCATCAGGCTCACGCCCGGGCCCGAGGTGGCGGTGAAGGCGCGCGCGCCGTTCCAGCCGGCGCCGGTGACCATGCCGATCGACGCAATCTCGTCCTCGGCCTGCACAATGGCGTACTTGGCCTCACCGGTCTCGGGGTCGTGGCGGAACTTCTTGCAGTAGGCGGTGAAGGCCTCGGCCACCGACGAGCTGGGCGTGATCGGATACCAGGCGCACACGGTGGCGCCGCCGTACACGGCGCCCAGCGCCGCGGCCGCGTTGCCGTCGATGAAGATGCGCTGGCCCACGCGGTCGCGCCGCAGCACCTGCAGGCCCACCGGCTGCGGGCCCAGGTGCTCGCGCGCGAAGTCGATGCCCAGGTGCAGCGCCTGCACGTTGGACGCGAGCAGCTTTTCCTTGCCCTTGTACTGCTCGGAGAACAGGGTCTCGATGACGGCGGGCTCGATGCCCATCAGCTGCGCCAGCGCGCCGACGTAGAGGATGTTCTTGAACAGTTGGCGCTGCCGCGGGTCGCTGTAGGTGGCGTTGCAGATCGCCGTCATCGGCATGCCGAGGGTGTTGACGTCGGAGCGGAAGGCGCTCTCGGGCATCGGCTTGGTGCTGTCGTAGAACAGGTAGCCGCCGGGCTCGAGTTCGCGCAGGTCCTGGTCCCAGGTCTGCGGGTTCATCGCCACCATCATGTCGATGCCGGCACGCCGCCCGAGCCAGCCGCGCTCGGACACCCGCACCTCGTACCAGGTCGGCAGGCCCTGGATGTTGCTCGGGAAGATGTTGCGCGGGCTCACCGGCACACCCATGCGCAGGATGGCCTTGGCGAACAACTCGTTCGCACTCGCCGAGCCCGAGCCGTTGACGTTGGCGAACTTGACGACGAAGTCGTTCGTCGCTTCGATGCGTTTCATGTGGTCTCCATGTATTGGCACGGCAAAGGCGTGGCGGGGCTGCGGCCGGGGTGCGACCTCGGCGGGTGGCGCGAAGCGCCACCTTCCCTGCGGCGCTCGGGCTTCTGGCCCGCGGTCGAACTCGCTGCGCTCGAACCACGCCCGCGAGTCAGTTCACGAGGCGCACGCTTCGCGTGCGCGGCCAGAAGCCCTGAGCTCCTCGGCGCCTCCCACGCACCCCAGCCAGAGCCCCGCCACGCCTTCGCAGACACAGCGGTGGTGTGCTCGAGAAACACAACGTGCGGTGCCTCGCTTCGCGGCGGGCGGTGCCCGGGGTGGGCGACCTGTGGGGCGCCGAGGAGCGGAAGGTTGGAGGTCGGCGCGCGTACCCGCGCGCTTCGTGAACTGACCCGCCGAACGTGTTTGAGCAGAGCGAACGAAGTGAGCGCCGCGAGTTGTTCGGCGCGACCTCCGACCTGAGCACCACAGGGCAGCCGCAGCGAAGCGGAGACCGCCCCAGGGGGAGCCCACCCCGGGCACCGCCCGCCGCGAAGCGACGCCATCACTTCGGCGCCACCTCCAGCGCGACTTTCAATGAACGAGGCTTGTCAGGCGCCACCGGCCCCGCGTGCGCCATCTGCACCAGGAACTTCTGCATGTCCCAGGCCCCCGTCGGGCAACGCTCGGCGCACAGGCCGCAGTGCAGGCACACGTCCTCGTCCTTGACCATCACGCGCGCGGTCTTGAGCGCGCCGCTCACGTACAGGTCCTGCGTCGCGTTGCGCGCCGGCGCTTTCAACCGCGTGCGCAGGTCGGCCTCCTCGCCGGGCTCGGTGAACGAAATGCAGTCCATCGGACAGATGTCGACGCAGGCGTCGCACTCGATGCACAGCTTGTCGGCGAACACCGTCTGCACGTCGCAGTTGAGACACCGCTGCGTCTCCTTGAATGCGGTGGCGGCGTCGAAGCCCATCTCGGCCTCGATCTTGATGCTCTTGAGTGCCTCCTCCGCCTTCATCCAGCGCGTCTTGTGGCGCAGGTCGCCCGAGATCGCGTTGTCGTAGCTCCACTCGTGAATGCCCATCTTCTGCGACAGCACGTTGACGTGCGGCGCCGGGCGTTGCGCCGGGTCCTCGCCGCGCAGGTGCTTGTCGATCGACACCGCGGCCTCGTGGCCATGCGCCACCGCCCAGATGATGTTCTTGGGGCCGAAGGCCGCGTCGCCGCCGAAGTAGACCTGCGCATGGGTCGAGCGCAGTGTCTTGTCGTCGATCTTGGGCAGGCCTGAGGAGTGGAACTCGATGCCCACGTCGCGCTCGATCCACGGGAAGGCGTTCTCCTGGCCGATCGCCACCAGCACCTCGTCGCACTCGATGAACACATCGGGCGCGCCGGTGGGCTTCAAGCTGCGCTTGCCCTTGGCGTCGTAGACGCTCTCGACGATCTCGAAGGTCATGCCCTTGAGCACGCCGTTCTCGTGCACCACCGCCTTGGGCACATGGCAAGGCAGGATCGGGATGCCCTCGTGCATCGCGTCCTCCTTCTCCCAGGGCGAGGCCTTCATGTCCTCGAAGGTCGAGCGCACGACCACCTTCACGTCGTCGGCGCCCAGGCGCCGCGCCGAGCGGCAGCAGTCCATCGCGGTGTTGCCGCCGCCGAGCACGATGACGCGCTGGCCGACCTTGCTCACATGGCCGAAGTACACCGAGGCCAGCCAGTCGAGGCCGAGATGGATGCTCGCAGCCGCCTCTTGGCGCCCCGGCACGTCGAGGTCGCGCCCGCGCGGCGCGCCGCTGCCGACGAAGATGGCGTCGTAGCCTTCGGCGAGCAGCGCCTTCATCGAGTCGATGCGCCGGCCGCCGACGAACTGCACGTTGTCGCGCAGGATGTAGCCCACCTCCTCGTCGATCACGCTCTCCGGCAGGCGGAAGCGCGGCACCTGGGTGCGCATGAAGCCGCCGGCCCTGGGGTCGGCGTCGAACACCGTCACCTCGTAGCCCAGCGGTGCCAGGTCGCGCGCCACCGTCAGCGACGACGGCCCGGCGCCGACGCAGGCGATGCGCCGGCCGTTCTTCGGCCGCGCCTGGGGCAGGCGCGCGGAGATGTCCTCCTTGTGGTCGGCCGCCACGCGCTTGAGGCGGCAGATCGCCACCGGCTCGGGCTTCTCGGCGTTGGCCTCCTCGACGCGCCCGCGCCGGCAGGCCGGCTCGCAGGGGCGGTCGCAGGTGCGGCCGAGGATGCCGGGGAAGACGTTGGACACCCAGTTGACCATGTAGGCGTCGCCGTAGCGGCCCTGCGCGATCAGTCGGATGTATTCGGGAACCGGGGTGTGGGCTGGACAAGCCCACTGGCAATCGACGACCTTGTGAAAGTACGCCCCGAGCTCCGCCGGGGCCGACTGGGTAGGCTGCAACAAGGTCGCCGTCTCCTTGCGGGAACTGGCGTCCCGCTGGTAACGGCAGTCTAGGCCTGCGCCCGGGCCCCGCGGTCAGGGCAATTCACTAGCGCGGACAGGGGGAAAGGCGGCCGCGCTGTCAGCCGAACGTCAGCTTCTGGGAGATCACGAGCTCGCTCCAGCGCTGCGCCTCGGCGCCCATGAAGGTCTCGAACTCGGCGGGCGACGAACCCACCCACTCCAGGCCCTGCTGGGCCAGCGTGGCCTTCACCGCCGCCTGGGACAGCGACTGCGTCACCGCGGCGTGCAGCTCGCGCTGGCGTTCGGCGCCAATGCGCGCCGGGGCCAGGGCCCCGATCCAGGTCGACACGTCGAAGTTCCTGACGCCCGCCTCCTGCAGCGTCGGCAGCTCGGGCGCCACCGAGTAGCGCTTGGCCGAGGTGACGCCCAGGGCCTTGACGCGCCCGCTCTTGACGTGCGGGCCGATCGCCACCCAGGAGCCCATGAACAGCTGCACCTCGTCGTTCATGACGGCCTGCAGCGCCGGCACGCCGCCGCGGTAGGGGATGTGAACGATGTGCGTGCCGGTGCGCATCTTGAACAGCTCGGCCGCCAGGTGGTTCAGCGTGCCCAGGCCCGCCGACGAGACGTTCAGCGCCCCCGGCTTCTTCTTGGCCAGCGCGACGAAGTCCTGCAGGGTGTTGACCGGCAGGTTGGCCGGCACCGCGAACACGAGCGGGAAGCTCAGCAGGCGCGAGATCGGCGTGAAGTCGCGCAGCGTGTACGGCAGGTTGGCGTAAACCAGCGGGTTGGTGACATGCGAGTCGAACACCAGCATCAGCGTGTTCGGGTCGGCGGCCTGGCGCGCCACCGCGGCGGCGGCGATCGAGCCCGAGGCGCCGGGTTGGTTCTGGACCACCACGTTCTGCTTCAGCGTCCGGGGCAGGTGCTCGCCGAGCAGGCGCGCAGTCAGGTCCACCGAGCCGCCGGGCGGCACGGGCACGACGAGGTTCAGGTTGGGGGCGCTGGGCGCGGCCTGGGCCAGCGCCAGGCCGGGCGCGGCGGCCATGCCGGCCAGCAGCAGTTGCCTGCGGTCCATGTAGTTATCTCCTGCGAGAGCGCCCGGGAGTGTGACAGAGGCGCGTGACAGTGCGAAGTCAGGCCGCCGTCAGACGCATGACGTCCTTGAAGCCGGCCACCTTGTGGCCCTTGCGTGCGCGCTTGCCCTCGTGGCCCGCCAATGCCGGGCCGCGCAGCAACTCGTCCTTGGGCTTGCCGCGGTTGACGCCCGAGACCGTCAGCGCGTCGCCGCAGGTGGCCACCGAGACCAGCGGGTCCTTGGCGTCGACGTCGATCAGCGTCAGACCGCGCCCGCCGTTGGCCTGGCGCTTGAGGTCCGCGAGCGCAAACACGAGCAGGCGACCGCTCTTGGCGAGGCAGGCGACGCGGCTGTGGCCCGAAGCGACCACCGTGGGCGGCAACACGACCTCGCCCGCCTCGAGCGATAGGAAGGTCTTGCCTGCACGCTGCCGGCTCGCCAGGTCGCCGGCCTGGGCCAGCAGGCCGAAGCCGCCGGTATGCGACAGCAGCAGCAGCGTGTCGGCGGTGCCGGCAAAGTAGTGCGCCGGCTGCGTGCCGGCTTCAAGGTCCACCAGGGTCGTGATCGGCGCGCCGTCGCCGCGCCCGCCCGGCAGTTGCGCCACCGGCACGCTGTAGGCGCGGCCGCTGCTGCCGAGCACGACCAGCGCGTCGACGCTGCGGCAGGGGAAGGCGCCGTACAGCGCATCGCCGGCCTTGAAGACCTGCTGCGCGGCGTCGATCTCGTGGCCCTTGAGCGCCCTCACCCAGCCCTTCATGCTGATGACCACGGTGACCGGCTCGTCGACGATCTTCACCTCGGCCACCGCCCGCTTGTCTTCCTGCAGCACGGTGCGGCGTGCATCGCCATGGGTCTTGGCGTCGGCCTCGATCTCCTTGATGACCGTGCGCTTGAGCGCTGCGGCGCTGCCGAGGATGTCCTCCAGCTTGGCCTGCTCCTCGCGCAGGTCCTTCAGCTCCTGCTCGATCTTGATCGCCTCCAGGCGCGCGAGCTGGCGCAGCCGGATCTCGAGGATGTCCTCGGCCTGGCGGTCGCTCAGCTTGAAGCGCGCGATCAGCGCCGGCTTGGGCTCGTCGGCGGCGCGGATGATCCTGATGACTTCGTCGATGTTCAGCAGCACCAGCTGCCGGCCTTCGAGCACGTGGATGCGGTCGAGCACCTTGGCCAGGCGATGCTTCGTACGCCGCGCCACCGTGGCCTGGCGGAACTGCAGCCACTCGACGAGCACCTGCCGCAGGCCCTTGCCCACCGGCTTGCCGTCGGCGCCGACCATCGTCAGGTTCAGCGGTGTGCTGGTCTCGAGGCTGGTGTGCGCGAGCAGCGTGGTGATCAGCTCCTGCTGCTCGACGGTGCGCGTCTTCGGCTCGAACACCAGGCGCACCGCGGCGTCCTTGCTCGACTCGTCGCGCACCGCGTCGAGCACCGCCAGCACCGTCTGCTTGAGCTGCGTCTGCTCCTGGGTCAGCGACTTCTTGCCGGCCTTGACCTTGGGGTTGGTCAGCTCCTCGATCTCTTCGAGCACCTTCTGCGCGCTGGTGCCCGGCGGCAGCTCGTTGACGACCAGCTGCCACTGGCCACGCGCCAGGTCCTCGATGGCCCAGCGGGCGCGCACCTTGAGACTGCCGCGGCCCGTGCGGTAGGCCTCGCGGATGTCGTCGGCGCTGCTGATCACCTGGCCACCGCCGGGGAAGTCGGGGCCGGGCAGCAACGTGAACAGCTCGTCGTCGGACAGCTTGTCGTTCTTCAGCAGCGCGACCGCGGCCGCGGCCACCTCGCGCAGGTTGTGGCTCGGCACCTCGGTGGCCAGGCCCACCGCGATGCCCGACGCGCCGTTGAGCAGCACGAAGGGCAGGCGCGCCGGCAGTTGCCTCGGCTCCTCGGTCGAGCCGTCGTAGTTGGCGATGAAGTCGACCGTGCCCTCGTCGAGCTCGTCGAGCAGCAGGCGCGCGATCGGCGCCAGGCGCGCCTCGGTGTAGCGCATCGCCGCCGCGCCGTCGCCGTCGCGGCTGCCGAAGTTGCCCTGGCCGTCGATCAGCGGGTAGCGCTGCGAAAAGTCCTGCGCCATGCGCACCAGCGCGTCGTAAGCCGCCTGGTCGCTGTGCGGGTGGAATTTGCCGAGCACGTCGCCGACGACGCGTGCGCTCTTGACCGGCTTGGCGCCGGAGCTGCCGGCAAAGCCGAGCCCCATGCGCTGCATCGAATAGAGGATGCGGCGCTGCACCGGCTTCTGACCGTCGCACACGTCGGGCAGCGCGCGGCCCTTGACGACGGACAGGGCGTATTCGAGGTAGGCGCGCTCGGCGTAGTCGGCCAGCGCGATCGGGGCTTCGGACAGCGGGGTGAACAGATCGGACATCGAGAGCAGGAACAGGGGCGCGCCGCACTGCGGCGGCTCCGGCAAGGCGGGCAGTGTAGCGAGGCGCTGCATCGCCATCCCCCCAGGATCGTGACTGTCACGCCGTTGAAAGACGCGCCACCTAGGGTTACGGTGCGGCGGCGCGGTGCGCCGCGACGACCAACAACTCCTGGAGACAACGATGTTGCAGAAGCGATCGTTCCTGTGGTTCCTGATGGCGCTGCTGTGCACTGCCGCGCTGTGGATGGCCACGCCCGGCAGCGCCCGCGCCGACGGCGGCGCACGCGGCGCCGACCCGGGCAAGCGCCCGCTGGTGATCGGCCACCGCGGCGCCAGCGGCTACCTGCCCGAGCACACGCTCGAGGCCTACGCGCTGGCGATCGAGCTCGGCGCCGACTTCATCGAGCCCGACCTGGTGGCCACCAAGGACGGCGTGCTGATCGCGCGCCACGAGCCGAACATCACCGCCACCACCAATGTCAGCACGCTGCCGCAGTTCGCCGACCGTCGCAAGACGCGCATCGTCGACGGCGTCAGCGAGACCGGCTGGTTCGCCACCGACTTCACCTGGGCCGAGTTGCAGCAGGTGCGCGCGGTGCAGGCCTTCGGCGAGCGCGACCAGGGCTTCAACGGCCTGTACCGCATCCCGAGCTTCGACGAGGTGATCGCGCTGGCCAAGCGCAAGAGCGCCGAGGAAGGCCGCACCATCGGCGTCTATCCCGAGACCAAGCATCCCACCTTCCACCAGCAGCTCGGCCTGGCGCTCGAGGACCGGCTGCTGCACGTGCTGCAAAAGCACGGCTGGAACCACCGCAGCGCGCCGGTGTTCATCCAGAGCTTCGAGCAAGCCAACCTGAAGTACCTGCGCGGCAAGACCTCGGTGCGCCTGGTGCAGCTGGTCGACGCCGACGACGTGGCACCCGATGGCTCGATCACCTACGCGGCGCCGTTCGACCGCCCGTACGACTGGGCGGTGGCCGGCCGCACCGGCACCTTCGGCGACCTGGTCACGCCGGCCGGCCTGGCCGAGGTGCGCACCTATGCCGACGGCGTCGGCCCTTGGAAGCCCTACCTGATCAGCGCGGCCTGCATCAACGTCGTGGCCGGCCGCTGCGCGGACGCCAACGGCGACGGCCTCGTCAACGACGCCGACCGCAGGCTGCTCGCCCCCAGCGCCGTGATCGCCAACGCGCATGCGCAAGGGCTGTTCGTGCACACCTGGACCTTCCGCAGCGAGCAGCGCCGCCTGGCCAGCAACTACCGGGGCATGCCGGCCAACGAATACCTCGCCTTCTACGAGGCGGGTGTCGATGGCCTGTTCAGCGACTTCCCGGACACGGCGGTCGTGGCGCGGACGCTGTGGCTGCTGAAGAAGGATCCCGACGCGGCGAAGTGCCTGGTCGACGGCAAGCATGGTCGCCAGGGCTCGTGCAAGGGCCTGCGCTGGCTGAACGCCAACTGATGGCCCACCCCCGAAGCGGCTGACGCCGCTCCCCCTCTAGGGGGCGCCGCCAGCGGACCGGCGCAGCCGGATCCGCGGCGGCTGCCTGGAAGCGCGGCGAGAATGCCGCGATGACGTTGCATGAACCCGACTCGCGCTACGCCTGGTGGCGGCTCGCGCGCACGCTGGCGTTGATGACGATCGGCAGCGCTGCGATGTACGTCATCGCCGTCGTACTGCCGGCAGTGCAGGCCGAGTTCGGCGTCGCGCGCGCCGACGCTTCGCTGCCCTACACGCTGATGATGGTCGGCTTCGGCCTCGGCGGCATTGCGATGGGCAAGCTGGCCGACCGCTTCGGCGTGATGTGGGTGGTGCTGATCGGCACGCTGGGCCTGGGCAGCGGCTTCATCCTGGCCGGCATGTCGAGCAGCCTCCTGGGGTTCGCCATCGTGCACGGCCTGCTGCTCGGTGCGCTCGGCAGCTCGGCGACCTTCGCGCCGCTGGTGGCCGACACCTCGCTGTGGTTCGTGCGTCGGCGCGGCATCGCAGTGGCCATCTGTGCCAGTGGCAACTATGTGGCGGGCGCGATCTGGCCGCCCATCGTGCAGCACTTCATCGAGGCGGTGGGCTGGCGCACGACCTACATCGGCCTCGGCCTGTTCTGCCTCGCGACGATGCCGCTGCTCGCGCTGGGCATGCGCACGCGGCCGCCGGCGGCGCAACCCGCCGCGCCGCTGCCGGGTGCCGCGGCGATGACCTCGTCGCGGCCCTTCGGCTGGAGCCCGACGCAGGCCCAGGTGCTGCTGTGCATTGCCGGCGTGGCCTGTTGCGTGGCGATGTCGATGCCGCAGGTGCACATCGTGGCCTACTGCGGCGACCTCGGCTACGGCGCGGCGCGCGGCGCCGAGATGCTCTCGCTGATGCTGGCCTGCGGCATCGTCAGCCGCCTGGTGTCGGGCTGGATCTGCGACCGCATCGGCGGCCTGCGCACCCTGGTGCTCGGCTCGGTGCTGCAGGGCCTGGCGCTGCTGCTCTTCCTGCCCTTCGACGGCCTGGTGTCGCTGTACATCATCTCGGCCCTGTTCGGCCTGTTCCAGGGCGGCATCGTGCCGAGCTACGCGATCATCGTGCGCGAGCACTTCGCGCCCAAGGAGGCCGGCGCGCGGGTCGGCACCGTGTTGATGGCCACGCTGTTCGGCATGGCCCTGGGCGGCTGGATGTCGGGCAAGGTGTTCGACCTGACCGGCTCGTACCACGCCGCCTTCATCAACGGCATCGGCTGGAACCTGCTGAACCTGGCGATCGCGCTCTTTCTCCTGCTCCGCGTGCGCAGGCTGCAGCGCGCCGTGCCGGTGACGGCCTAGCCGGTCATCACAACCCAGTGGTTGTCCAGCGCCATCGGCGCAGGCCAGCGCAGCATCGCAGGCGGCTGGGTCGGGTGCCAGCGGGCCATGCCAGCGCCACAAGCCATCAGCACCGCGTCGCGGTCGGCCCCCTGATCGGGTGAGGCCAGCGCATAGGGCTCGTCCACTTCAGCGAAACGGTGCAGCGCCGACGCCTGCTGCGGCCACCACAGGAAGGCGCGCCGCAACTTGTGGTTGCTGACGGCAAAGCCACCCGGCCCGGCCGGAGCGATGTCGCCGGCGTAGCCCGCACCGTCCGCCGCCGAGTTGGCCAGACGCAATTCGCGCCCGTCCCACACCGCGAGCACCGGCGCCCGGGCGCGCTGGGCTGGATCGTCGTGCTCTGCCTGCAGCGCCACGCCAAGCAGCGGCTCAGCCCCTTCGCCCGGCCGGCCCCAGGCGAGGTGGCGCAGGCTCAGGCGCGGGTCGGCCAGGGTCCACTGGCCTTGCAGCGCACCGCTGCGGCTGTCGAGCCGCACCAGCGAGGAGGCCATGCGATCGAGGTCGCGTTTTCGGCCGTCGGCGGAGCGCAGGATGCCGCCATTGGCCAGCATCAGGTCGCCCCGCGCATCGTGCAGCAGCTGGTGCGGATCGACCCCGTGCGTGGGCCACTGGTCGACCTTGCGCAAGCTGGCGTGCTCGCGCACCGCGACCCAGCCGCGGCCGTCGCGGTCGGTCTGTGTGGTGTAGAGCCAGCGGCCGTCCGCGCTGGGCACCGCATGGCCGTCGAAGCGATGGCCACCCCCTTCGTCGTCGATGGACAGCCGACGCACCACTCGGCCCTGCGCGTCGCAGCGCAGCAGCCAGGTGCCCGGTCGCATGGCCACCGCGAGCAGCCCACCACCCAGCTCCGCCACCAGCCCATGCGCGCGCGCGGGCAGCTCGATTGCCCAGCGCACCTTGGTGCGCCGGGTCGCCCAGTCGGCTTCGAGCACGCCCAGTTGCTGCGCGTCGCCTTCGCGCGGGCCGCGCCAGGCGGCGCCCAGGGCCAGCGGCGCGGCCCCGTCGGCCGCGCGCGCGGCCCAGGGCAGCAGCCACAGGCCCGCGGCCGAGGCGAGCAGCTTGCGTCGAGGCGTCATGCGCGGCCGCCTCAGAACTTGTAGGTCATCGTCGCCTGCACCGCACGGCCCTTGCCCGGAATGTAGTGACCGCGGTACAGGAAGTCGGCGTAGTGCTCGTCGGTCACGTTGGTCAGGCTCAGCTTGTAGCTGAGCTGGTCCAGTGTGTACTCGGCCATCAGGTCGGCGGTGATGAACTTCGGTGCCACGATCTGCGATGTGGCGGCCAGACCCACCGGCCGGTCGGAGCTGCGTGCGTTCAGGCCGCCGCCGACACGCCAGCGCGGATCGATCTGGTAGGTGGTCCAGATCGTGCCGCTGTGGCGCGGCGTCAGTCCGGGCCGTGAACCGACCGCCTCGGTACCCGCGGCACCCGACGACGCGTCGACGCGCGCGGTCGGGATGTAGGCATACGAGCCGTAGACCTCCCAGTCATTGGTGATGCGACCGGTGAGGTCGAGCTCGAAGCCGGCCGCGTGTCGCTTACCGGACAGCACGTAGTTGCAGGCGTTGACCGACTCGACGTCGCGGTTGCGCTCGTTGTACTTGGTCGAGTGGAACAGCGCGACGCGGGTCGTGAAGTTGCCGCCGGCGCTGTCGATCTTGGCACCGAGTTCGACGTTGCGGCTCTTTTCGGGCGGCGTGTTCACCGTGCCGGCGTCGTACTGGTAGGTGTCGCCCGAGGTGTTGAACGACGTGCCGTAGGAGAAGTGGTAGGACTGCAGCTCGTTGGGCTGGAACAGTACGCCGACACGGCGGCTCCACAGCGAGTCGCTGCGCTCGATGGTCGCCAGCGGTTGCACACCACAAGGGTTGGTGGGTGGCACCGCGGCCGTCGACAGGTTGCGGTACGAGCCGTCGAGCTTGTCCCAGCGCAGGCCGGCGAGCAGCTTCCACATCGGCGCGATCTGCATCAGGTCCTGGACGTAGGCGCCAAGGCCCTTCGCGGTGAAGGTGCGGTTGCGCACCAGCACGCGGCGCGACTCGTCGATCCGGGCGCTGTCGTCGGGGGTGCCCACCGTGGTGCGCGGCTTGGCCAGCACCGGGCTGGTCGACGCCAGGCCGAAGTTTTCGAACTGCTCGTGCGCCACGTCCACGCCGGTCTGGACCGAGTGGTCCAGGCCCAGCCACTGGTGACGGCCGCTGTAGTCGCTCTGGGCGTAGACGGTGTCCATGTTCATGGTCTTCAGCTGCACGCCGGTGCCGTTGGAACGCTGTAGCAAGGTGGCGTCGCTGAAGGTGTCGGCCGTGACTGCCCGGCCGCCGGGCTGTTGGGCCGCGGCGACGAAGCGCACCGCGCTGGCACGCTGGTCTCGCGTGTACTCGGCGGCGCGCACCTGCGTCTTGAGTTCGCGCCCGGCGCCGAAGCGGTGGATGTGGCTGGCAAAGGCTTGCGTGGTGCCGCTGCGCGCGACGTCGCTGGCCATGCCGTAGTAATTGTCGGGGTCCGTCGGCCACAACCAGTCGCCACCGGAGGCGCCGGGCGTCAGCCAAGGCAGGCCGTAGTGCATGCCGTTGTCGTTGCGCAGTGCGAAGGCGCCGATCTGGAACTCGTTGCGCGTGCCGATGCCCCAGCGGTAGGTCGGCGCGATGCCGCGCTTGTCGAGGCGCGCACCTAGCTGGGTGCCGTCGGTGACCATCGCATTGATGCGCAGGGCCGCGTCCTCGCCCATGTGCAGGTTGAAGTCGGCCAAGGCGCGCAGGTAGTCCCCGCTGCCGAGAGTCAACGACACCTCATGCTGGGTCATGGCGAAGGGCTGCTTGCTGACCTGATTGACAGCGCCGCCGGTCGAGCCGCGGCCGAAGAGCATCGACGCCGAGCCGCGCAGCAGTTCGAGGCGGTCCCAGTTGAAACTGTCGCGTTCGTAGAACGCCGGGTCACGCATGCCGTCGATGAAGATGTCGCCGCTGGCCTGCAGCGAGAAGCCGCGCAAGCGGATGTCCTCCTCACCGCCTTCGGCCGCCTGAAAGGCGATACCGGCCGTCTGCTTCAGCGCATCCTTGAGCGTGTCGACGTTGCGGTCGTCGATCAACTTCTCGGTCACCACCGTCACCGACTGCGGAATGTCTCTCAGCTCCTGCTTGCCCTTGCCGATCGACGTGGTCGTGGCGCGCAGCGTTTCCTTGCCCGTGGGCTCTGCGGCTGCCTTTGCGCGAACGGCCGGCAGCACCGGCGTGGTGTCAGCGGGTTTGGGCTCCGGCGCGGTGGATTGGGCGGCGGCGCCACTGGCCATCAGGGCCAACAAGGCGGGAATGGGCAGCCGGGCCGGCAGATGCCGTCGGGCACGGATCGTCATGGAGATGCTCCTGCGTGTTGCTGTCAAAGGTCGAGGAAGGGCCTCGGCAGCGACACGCGGCTGCGACCCCGGAGGGCCGCGTTGGCGGCGGCTTTGCACGACAGTGCGCTGAGCGGCTGGTTCGCATCCTATCACTTGAATGCGAATGATTCCTATTTAAATCCATCGATGTTGCGAAACGGCAGCGTTCGTGCCGCCAAGCGCCGTCTGCTGCCGGCTTCAGCCGGCGTACTGAGCCGCCGCGCGCGCCAGCGTCTGCCTCACGCTGGCCAGCAAGGCGGCCGGCGCCAACACCTTCACCTGCTCGCCGTGGCGCAGGATGTCCATCGCCAGTTCGGTCGCATCGGTATAGGGCACGCGCAGCGTCAGCGCGCCGTCGCCGTGCAGCTTGGCCTCCTGCTGCGGATGCCATTGCTCGTGGCGTACCCATTGCGCGGCCTCGGGCGTGAACTGCAGCGTGGCCCATTGCACCTTGGCGCCGCTGAACGCGCCGTAGCCCGCGTCGAGCTCGGCCTCGATGGTCTTCAGCGCCACGTCCTTGGCTCGCTGCTCGACCGGATCGGCCTCGCGGATGGCGTCGAGCGCGAAGCGCCGCAACGCATCGGTGGCGTGGCACCAGGCGTCGAGGTACCAGGTGTTGCGCCAGTGCACGAGGCGTTGCGGGCTCACCGTGCGCTCGGTCATCTCGCGCCGGCTGCGCACCCAGTAGTGCAGGTGCACGCGCTGGCGCCGCGTCAGCGCCCCGCCGATCAGCTCGAAGTGTTTCGGCGCCACCGGGCGACGCGCCGGCGACATGACCTTGATGCGCTTGACCAGCTCCTTCGCCTCGTCGTCGCTGGTGCCGAGCATGCCGTTGAGCTTGTCGAGCAGCGGCTGCAGGTGGCGCGCCAGCACCCCGCCCTCGTCCAGGCTGCCGATCAGCTGGTGCATCGTCAGCAGGGCGTGGATCTCGCGCTCGGAGAACCACAGGCCCGGCAGCTCATGCTTCACCTGCCGCGCGTCGCGCGCGTCCGGGCTGAAGCGGTAGCCGTTGGCGAAGCGGTCGTAGACGATCGGCGCATCCAGGCGCTCGCGCAGGTACTCGAGGTCGCGCTTGAGGGTGGCCCGCGACACGCCCAGTTCGTCCATCAGGTCGGCGAAGGGCACGCTGGCACGGGTTCGGATCAGCCGTTCGATCTTGTAGAAACGCTCGGTACGGTCCATCGGGGGCCTCGGTGGCTCACAGGATGAGCCACCATGGTAGCCGCTCGGGCTTTGGCAGGCTCATTCGATGAGCCTGCCAATGCCGAAGCTGGAAGCGCCGGGGACGTCCCGGTGCCTTCTCGAAGCGACTGCCATGCAAACCACCCTGTTCGCCGACACCACACCCGCCGTCCGTCACCCCACTGCGGCCGATGGCCAGGCCGCCGCGGGCTTCGAGATCGGCTGGGACTATGCCCACTACCGCCTGACCCCGCCGCCCGAGGCGCTGGCCGACGGCCACCCGGTGCGCCAGGGCTGGCAGGCCGGCGGCGCCACCTTCGGCACGCGCACGCTCAAGCCCACGCCGCAGGTGCGCAAGTGGCTGCAGCTGCGATTCAACGCCTGGCGCCGCGGCAAGGTGTTCGAAGGCACCCAGGTCACGCCCAACTTCCTGGCCCAGATCGACGTGCCGCTGTGCCCGATCACACGCGTGGCGCTGACCCACGCCAGCGGCGCCGGCAGCGACGCCTCGGTCGACCGCGTCTGCAACCTCGCGGGTTACGCGGCCGGCAATCTGGCGGTGATGAGCGCACGCGCCAACGAAGCCAAGGCCGACCTGTCGTGCCGCGATGCGCTGACCGTTGTCAAGCAGCTCGAGGCCTCGGGCCTGGACACGCTCGACGGGCTGAACGCGCTGCAGTGGTCGCGCCTGGCGGTGCTGATGAGCTTCGTCACGCCGATGGCGCACGACGAGGCGGCCTGCCTGCCGCTGCTGCTGCTGCCGCCCAACCGCCTGCGCCTGCTGAACCCGGTGCAGGCGCTGCAAGCCATCGTCACACTGGCGTTCACGCAGGCACAGGCCGTCCCGCGCTTGCGCGAGCTGATGGCGCATGTGCCCGCCGCGGCGCGGCACGACTTCCAGGTCTTCGTGCTGACACTGCAGGCGCGCCGCCTGGCCATCGGCATGCGGGTCGCCGGGTCCGAGTTGCGTCAGGCGCTCGAGGATCTGTGGACCGACGCCGCGGTCAACCGCCGCTGGCAGCGCTTCGCGCTGCAGTTGAGTGAGGCCGACTGCGAGCGCCTGGTGCGCCTGGCCGCCCGGCGCAGCCTCGGCGGCAGCGGCTGGCAGTGGCTGCCGCGTGCGGCCGCCATCGACGGCTGGGCGCTCGACCGCGAAGGGCGGGCTCAGCCGGTACCGGGCTGGGCCAGGGCCGCCGCGCGGCCACCGGTCAAACACGCGGCCGGCCCTACCATCTGCCGGTGACTTCGACGCTCCAGAATTGCGACGCCATCGTGATCGGCGCCGGCATCGCCGGTGCCTCGGTGGCCGCCTTCCTCGCGCCGCACGCCCGCGTGGTGCTGCTGGAACGCGAGGTGCAGCCCGGCATGCACACCACAGGCCGCTCGGCCGCGATGTTCGAGGAGAGCTACGGCCCGCCTCAGGTGCGCGCACTGACGCGCGCCAGCCGGGCCTGGTTCGAACGCGGCGCCGCCTGGCTCACGCCGCGCGGCAGCCTGTTCGTCGGGCGCGCCGAACAGCGCGACGCGGTCGACGCCCTGCACGCCGCGCTGACAGCGGAAGGCACCGCGGTGCAGCGCGTCGGTGCAACGCAGGCCGCCGCACGCGTCTCGTTGCTGCGGCCCGAGGCGGCTGTCCATGCACTGCTCTGCGAGGATGGCTGCGACATCGACGTGCACGCAGTGCACCAGCAGTACCTGCGCGAGGCACGTTCACGGGGTGCCGAGCTGGTACTGGACCTGCGGCTGGTCCGGCTCGAGCGCGTCCAGGCGTGCTGGGAGGCCGAGGCCTCCGACCGCCGCGGCTGGCGCGCGCCGGTGGTGGTCAATGCCGCCGGCGCCTGGGTCGACGACGTGGCGGCACTGGCCGGCGTGGCGCCGATCGGCATCGAACCGCGGCGCCGCAGCGCTTTCACCTTTGCGCCACCAGCAGCAACCGACGTGCGTGCCTGGCCGCTCGTCGTGGGCATAGAGGAGGACTTCTACTTCAAGCCCGACGCCGGTGTGCTCCTCGGCTCGCCGGCCAACGCCGACCTGGTGCCGCCGCACGACGTGGTGGCCGAGGAGGTGGACATCGCCACCGGCATCGCCCGCATCGAGGAGGCGACGACGATGACGATCCGGCGCCCGATCCGCACCTGGGCCGGACTGCGCAGCTTCGTGCCATCGGGCGACCTGGTGGGCGGCTTCGACGACGTGGCGCCTGGCTTCTTCTGGTGTTGTGGCCAGGGCGGCTACGGCATCCAGACCAGCCCGGCGATGGGCGAGGCCTGCGCGGCGCGCATCCTCGGGCACGCGATGCCGTCACACATCGTGGATCAGGGCCTCACGTTCGACGCGCTCGCCGCGCGCCGCTGAACCGCTACTCCAGGCCGAGCGCGACGCGCGCGTCGTACTCGCGGTCGAGCATCGACATCACGATCAGCGAGTCGTAGCCGTCGCCCGCCCGCACGCTCTCGCGCAGACGCCCCTCCTCGACAAAACCTTCGCTTGCGTACAGCGCCTGCGCGCGCTGGTTGAGCGACTTCACGTCGAGCCAGAAGCGGTGCACCTTGAGGTCGCGAAAGGCCATCTGCTTGAGGCGCCGCACGCAGGCGCGCCCGAGGCCCTGGCCCTTGGGCTGCAGCACGATGCGCTTCAACTCGACGCTGCGGTTCGGGTTGCGGCAGCCTTGAAAGATCACGAAACCCAGGCGCTCGTCACCCTGCGCCTGGGCTTCGACGATGAAGTGGCGCGAATCCGGGAAGCGGATCGCTCCTTCGTGCTGCGTGCGCTCCCAGGGCGTGATGAACGGCAGGTTGGCGGGGTCGGTCTCGACCGAGACGACCCAGTCGAGGTCGGACAGCATCGTGGGGCGCAAGCGCACGCCGTTCATGTCGCTGTCGTCACGCCGCTTCGCGGCGCGAGATTGCAAAGCTCGGGCGTTCGAGGCGCTGCACCGTCAGGTAACGCAGCTCCCAGTCGTGCTCGGCGCAGAACTCGTGCACCGCCTCAATCACGCCATAGCGGAAGCCCTTGGCCCAGTTGCCCATCGAGTAGTCGTGCCCGGCCATGATGCCGCCCGGTCTGAGCTTAGGCGCATAGGCGCGCAGTTCGGCCGCCGTGACGCCGTAGGCGTGGCTGCTGTCGATGTAGACCCAGTCGAGGCTGGCGTCGGCGAACTGCGATGCGACCTCCAGCGACAAGCCGCGATGCACGCTGACCTGTCCGGCTGCCATCTGCGCGGCGAACCGGTCCTGCACCCGCTGTGCCTTGTCGTCGTTGTAGCGCTTGGTGGCCCAGCTGTCGACCAAGTGCAGCCGGCTCGGTTGCGCAATGCGCAGGATGGCCTCGGTGAAGTCGCCCTGATCGACCCCCAGTTCGGCGCCGACCCCGCCCTTGGGCAGCCGAGCCAGCAGCGCCTCGCGGTCGAGCAGGGTCTGGCAGCGCGCCACATGCTCGGACCGCAGCTGCGTCTGCGGCAGCCGGGCCTCGACGCGCTGACGCTTCAGCTCCTGGTCATGCCGGATGAGCGGCTTCAAGAGGAAGGTGACAGGACTGAACCATCTCACGCTCATGCAATCGCTCCCTCAACAACTCGTGGTGCGGACGGCATCTACACGTCCACCTCGACCGCGTCCCCGCGCAGCTCCATCAGCTCGCGCCGCGCGGCGGCCTCGCCCTTGCCCATCAGCTTGGTCAGCGCCACGGTCGTCGCGGCGAAGCCCAGGTCGCCGAAGCTCACCTGCAGCAGTCGCCGCGTATCGGGGTTCAGTGTCGTCTCCCACAACTGCTCGGCACTCATCTCGCCCAGGCCCTTGAAGCGGCTGATGGTCCACGAGCCCTCGTGCGCGCCTTCCTTGCGCAGCTTGTCCAGCGTGGCCTCGAGTTCGCCGTCGTCGAGCGCATAAAGCTTGGCCGCGGGCTTCTTGCCGCGCGCCGGCGCGTCGACGCGGAACAGCGGCGGCTTGGCCACGTAGACGTGGCCGCGCTCGATCAGCTTGGGGAAGTGGCGGAAGAACAGCGTCAGCAGCAGCACCTGGATGTGCGAGCCGTCGACGTCGGCGTCCGACAGGATGCAGACCTTGCCGTAGCGCAGGCCCGAGAGGTCGGGTTCGTCGGCGGCGCCATGCGGGTCGACGCCGACCGCCACCGCGATGTCGTGGATCTCGTTGTTCTTGAACAGCAGGTCACGCTCGACCTCCCAGGTGTTGAGCACCTTGCCGCGCAGCGGCAGGATGGCCTGCGTCTCCTTGTTGCGGCCCATCTTGGCACTGCCACCGGCGGAGTCGCCCTCGACCAGGAAGACCTCGTTGAATCCGAGGTCGCGGCTCTCGCAATCGGTCAGCTTGCCCGGCAGCACCGCCACACCCGAGCCGCGCCGCTTCTCGACCTTCTGGCTCGCGCGCTGGCGCGTCTGCGCCTGCTTGATCACCAGCTCGGCCAGCCTCTTGCCATGCTCGACATGCTGGTTCAGCCACAGCTCGAGCGCCGGCCGGGTGTAGTTGGACACCAGGCGCAGCGCATCGCGCGAGTTCAGGCGCTCCTTGGTCTGGCCCTGGAACTGCGGGTCGAGCACCTTGGCCGAGAGCACGAAGCTGGCGCGCGAGAACACGTCCTCGGGCATCAGCTTCACGCCCTTGGGCAGCAGCGAGTGCAGGTCGATGAAGCCCTTCACCGCCGCGAACAGGCCCTCCTTCAGGCCCGACTCGTGCGTGCCGCCAGCCACCGTGGGGATCAGGTTGACGTAACTCTCGCGCAGCGTGTTGCCTTCCTCGGTGAAAGCCACGCACCAGGCGGCGCCCTCGCCCTCGGCATTGTTGTCGGCCTCGCCCTCCTCGGCGTAGTGCTCGCCCTCGAAGAGCGGGATCAGCGGGTCGGCCGAGAGGCTTTGCTGCAGGTAGTCCGCCAGCCCACCCTTGTACTGCCAGCTCTGCGTCTCCTTGCTCTTCTCGTGCGCCAAGGACACGACGACGCCGGGCATCAACACCGCCTTGCTGCGCAGCAGGTGCGTCAACTCGGGGCGCGGCAGCTCGGCGCTGTCGAAGTACTTCGCATCGGGCCACACGCGCACCGTGGTGCCCTGCTTGCGGTCGCCTGCGGCCGCCTTGCGCACGGCGAGCGGCTCCACCACGTCGCCGCCCGAGAAGGCGATCGTCGCCACCTGCCCCTCGCGGTACACCGTGACCGCGAGTTTCTTCGCCAGCGCGTTGGTCACGCTGACGCCCACACCGTGCAGGCCGCCCGAGAAGCTGTAGGCGCCGCCGGCGCCCTTGTCGAACTTGCCGCCGGCGTGCAGGCGCGTGTAGACGATCTCCAGCACCGGCACCTTCTCTTCCGGGTGCAGACCGAACGGGATGCCGCGGCCGTCGTCCTCGACGCTGACCGAGCCGTCGGCGTGCAGCGTCACCGCGATGCGCTTGCCGAAGCCGGCCAGCGCCTCGTCGGCCGCGTTGTCGACGATTTCCTGGATCGCATGCAAGGGGCTGTCGGTGCGGGTGTACATGCCCGGCCGCTGCTTGACGGGCTCCAGGCCCTTGAGGACGCGGATCGATTCTTCGGCGTACTTCGCCGGCTGCTTCACGGATGGCATGGCGGGGGATTCTAGGCAGCGAGCCCAGCAAGGTTTCGACACCCCCGCTACAGTCAGACGATGAGTTCGCCCGCCGCCGCGCCCAAGCTGTCGATGACCCAGGTGCTGCTGTGCGGCGCGATGATCGTGACCTTGTCGATGGGCATCCGCCACGGCTTCGGCCTGTGGCTGCAGCCGATCACCATGGAGCGTGGCTGGACGCGCGAGACCTTTGCGTTCGCGCTGGCGGTGCAGAACCTCGCCTGGGGCCTGGCGGGGCCGGTGGCCGGCGCGCTGGCCGACCGCTTCGGCGCGTTCCGCGTGATCATCGTCGGCGCGGTGCTCTACGCGGCCGGCCTGGTGCTGATGGCGCTGGCGACCTCGGGCCTGGCCTTCACCGGCAGCGCCGGCCTGCTGTTGGGCATGGCGCAGTCGGGCACCACCTACGCGGTGATCTACGGCGTGATCGGCCGCAACGTCGACCCGACCAAGCGCTCGTGGGCCATGGGCGTGGCGGCAGCCGCCGGCTCGTTCGGCCAGTTCCTGATGGTGCCGGTGGAAAACTGGCTCATCAGCGCCTGGGGCTGGCAGAACGCGCTGTTCATCCTCGGCTGCCTGGCGCTGGCGATCGCGCCGCTGGCCTACGGCCTGAAGGAGCCCAGGGCGGCCGTGACGCCCGGCGCCCAGCACCAGAGCATCGGCGCCGCGCTGCGCGAGGCCTTCGCCTACCCGAGCTTTCAACTGCTGATGGCGGGCTACTTCGTCTGCGGCTTCCAGGTCGTGTTCATCGGCGTGCACATGCCGAGCTACCTGAAGGACAACGGGTTGACCCCCGACGTGGCCACCACGGCGCTGGCGCTGATCGGCCTGTTCAACGTCTTCGGCACCTATGCCGCCGGCGTGATCGGCCAGCGCTGGCCCAAGCGCTACCTGCTGTCGTCGATCTACATCCTGCGCTCGGTGGCGATCGTGATCTTCCTCGCCGCACCGCTGACGCCGTGGAGCGTCTACATCTTCTCGGCGGTGATCGGCCTGCTATGGCTGTCCACCGTGCCGCCGACCAACGCGGTGATCGCGCAGATCTTCGGCGTGCAGTACATGTCGATGCTTGGCGGCTTCGTGTTCCTGAGCCACCAGATCGGCTCCTTCCTCGGCGTCTGGCTCGGCGGCAAGCTCTACGACGCGACGGGCAGCTACAACGTCGTGTGGTGGATCTCGGTGGGACTGGGTGTGTTCGCCGCGCTCGTGAACCTGCCGGTGCGCGAGGGTGCGATCGCGCGGCCGACGGCGCCCGCAGGAGCCGCGGCGTGATGCGCACGACGCCCGCCTCGCGCTGGGCCTGGCGGGCGGCTGCGCTGCTCGTGCTGGCGATCGTGTTCGCGTCCTACTTCCAGCCCGAGCTGATGCGCGAGCTGGCGACCCAGGTCTGGAACTGCTTCTGAGTCCACACGCTGCGCTGACCCCATCGCCCTGGGTGCGACGATGGGCACCGCTGATCCGCCCCGGCGGCCATGTGCTCGACCTGGCCTGCGGCAGTGGCCGCCACCTGCGCTGGCTCGCAACGCAGGGCTTCGAGGTCATCGGCGTGGACCGTGACGCGGCGGCGCTCGCCGCGCTGCAAGGCCTCGGCCGCACGCTCGTCGCCGACCTCGAGGCCGGCCCCTGGCCGCTCGTCGGCGAAGCCTTCGACGCTGTCGTCGTCACGAACTACCTGTGGCGCCCGCTCTGGCCGGCGCTGCGCGCGGCGCTCGCGCCCGGTGGCGTGCTGATCTACGAGACCTTCGCGGTCGGCAACGCGACCTACGGCAAGCCCTCGAACCCTGACTTCCTGCTGCGGCCCGGTGAGTTGCTCGAGGCCTGCCGCGGCCTGCAGATCGTCGCCTACGAGGACGGCTTCCTCGAGGCGCCGCCGCGCTGCGTGCAGCGCATCGCGGCCCGGGATGCCACCCATCGGGACGCCCCACCCGCCCCGCTAGAATCGCGGATCGTTT
The DNA here is from genome assembly GCA_022841885.1 of Aquincola sp. Lineage (GTDB taxonomy): Bacteria > Pseudomonadota > Gammaproteobacteria > Burkholderiales > Burkholderiaceae_C > CADEEN01. Next base: position 24,722 of record JALHQP010000006.1, read on the forward strand.
CGCCCCCCGACCGTCCATGAGACCGATTACCGGCAGCATCGTCGCGCTCATCACCCCGATGCAGGGCGATGGCAGCGTCGACTACGCCGCGCTGCGGCGCCTGATCGACTGGCACATCGCCGAAGGCACGGCCTGCATCGGCGTGGTCGGCACAACCGGCGAGTCGCCGACGGTCAGCGTCGAGGAGCACTGCGAGATCATCCGCGTGTCGGTCGAGCACGCCGCCGGGCGCGTGCCGATCATGGCCGGGGCCGGCGCCAACTCCACGGCCGAGGCGCTCGAGCTGACGCGCTTCGCCAAGAAGGTCGGTGCGGATTGCTCTTTGCAGGTGGTGCCGTACTACAACAAGCCGACCCAGGAAGGCATCTACCGCCACTTCCGCACCATCGCCGAGGGGGTGGACCTGCCGGTGGTGCTCTACAACGTGCCCGGTCGCACGGTGGCCGATATGCAGCACGAGACCGTGCTGCGCCTGGCGCAGGTGCCGGGCATCGTCGGCATCAAGGAAGCCACCGGCAACATCGACCGTGCCGCCTGGCTCATCAAGCAGGCGCCCAAGGGCTTCTCGATCTACTCGGGCGACGACCAGACCGCCATCGGCCTGATGCTGCTCGGCGGCCATGGCAACGTCAGCGTCACCGCCAACGTGGCGCCGCGCGCGATGGCCGAGCTGTGTGCCGCGGCGATCGCCGGCGATGGCAAGCGCGCCGCCGCGATTCACCTGAAGCTGCTGGCCCTGCACAAGCAGCTGTTCGTCGAGGCCAACCCGATTCCCGTCAAGTGGGCGATGGCGCGCATGGGGTTTGCCGGGCCGGCCCTGCGCCTGCCGCTGGTGCCGCTGTCCGACGCGCACCATGCGCCCCTCGAGGCCGCGCTGCGCGAAGCCGGCGCGCTCTGACGCGCCGACAACCGCCCGGCCCGTTCACGCGTTCTGCCCTCGGTCCCGTCCTCCGCTCTCACCCGCCGCCGCGCCACCGTGCGCCTTCCAACGATGCACGCTGCTCCGAAGAATTCCCTGCCCCCCCGCACCGCGGTGCGTGCGCTGCTGGCCGCGGCCGTGCTTGCGGCACTGGGTGGTTGCTCGACCGTCGAGAACTTCCTCGCCGGTGACAAGGTCGACTACAAGAGCCAGTCGGTCAAGACGGCGCCGCTGGAAGTTCCGCCCGACCTGACGCAGCTGCAGCGCGACGGCCGTTTCGCCACCAGCGGCGGCAGCGTCAGCGCCAGCACCTACCAGACCGGCAATGCGGCCGCGGTGCCGACGACCGGTGCGGCGGTGGCCACCGTGGCGCCCACGACAGTCGGCGAGATGCGCGTCATGCGCGAGGGCAACCAGCGCTGGCTGATCGTGCCGATGCCTGCCGAGCAACTGTGGCCGCAGCTGCGCGAGTTCTGGACCGAGCGCGGCTTCAACCTCGTGATCGACAACGCGCAAGCCGGCGTGATGGAGACCGACTGGGCCGAGAACCGCTCCAAGATTCCCCAGGATCTCGTGCGCCGCACGATCGGCCGCGTACTCGACTCGCTCTACGACACCGGCGAGCGCGACCGCTTCCGCACGCGCGTCGAGCGCAACGGCAGCCAGACCGAGGTCTACATCAGTCACCGCGGCATGGTCGAGGAGTATGCAGGTGACCAGCGCAACGAGACAACCGTGTGGACGCCCCGCCCCAGCGACCCTGGCCTCGAGGCCGAGTTCCTGACGCGGCTGATGGTCAAGCTGGGCACCAAGGAACAGGTGGCCAGGGAGACGGTTGCCAAGCCGGTGACGCCGGCAGCGGCGGCGCGTGCGCGCGCGATTGCCGGCCAGCCTGCGCTGCAGGTCGACGAGGGCTTCGACCGTGCCTGGCGCCGTGTCGGGCTGGCGCTCGACCGCAGCGGTTTCACCGTCGAGGACCGCGACCGCGCCGGCGGCCTGTACTTCGTGCGCTACGTCGACCCGAAGAAGGCCGCGACCAACGCCGAGCCGGGCTTCTTCGCCAAGCTCTTCAGCTTCGGCAAGTCGGATACGTCCGGCGCGCCGGTACGCTACCGCATCGCCGTCAAGGGCGAAGGCGAGCGCACCAACGTGACGGTGCAAAACAGCCAGGGCCAGCCCGAAAACAGCGACGTCGGGCAGCGCATCGTCGCGCTGCTGGTCGACGACCTGAAGTAGCGCCCCTGCAGCGCTAGCGCCCTGCCGAACCAAGGTGCTGCGCTTCTCGAGCCTGGCCAGCGGCAGCAGCGGCAATGCGACGCTGGTCGAAGCCTGGCACGCGCCAGGTGAACGCCCGACGCGGCTGCTGGTCGACTGCGGCCTGACGCTGCGCCGCTTGACGCAGGCCCTGGCGCAACGCGGTTGCACACCAGACGAGCTCGATGCCGTGTTCGTCACCCACGAGCACAGCGACCATGTCGGCGGCGTGCTCGCCTTGCAACGGCGCCACGGCCTCTCGGTGTGGACCAGCGCCGGCACCTGGGGCGCGGCCACCGAGGGAGTCGAGCCGGCCGCCGAAGCCTCGGTCGCCTGCGGCGGCCAGCCGATCACCATCGGCGCCCTGACGCTGCGGCCCTTCGCGGTGCCGCACGACGCCGCAGAACCGCTGCAGCTCGTCTGCAGCGATGGGCAGTACCAGCTCGGCATCGTCACGGACCTGGGCGAACCGAATGACGCGGTGGCCCGCGCGTTGCAGGGCTGCGATGCGCTGCTGCTCGAGTGCAACCACGACCGCACGATGCTCGACTCGGGACCCTACCCGGTGTGGCTCAAGCGCCGCATCGGCGGCCACCGCGGTCACCTCGCCAATCACCAGTCGGCCGCGCTGCTCGACGCCTGCCGCCACGACGGCCTGCGTCACGTGGTCGCCGCCCACCTGAGCCGACACAACAACACCCCTGCGCTCGCGCTCGAGGCGCTGGACCGGGCGCTCGGCCAGGCGCCGCTGTTCGGCTCGCCGATCCTGCATGTGGCCGACGGCAGCCAGGGCTGCGGCTGGATCACGCTCGACTAGCGAGCCCGACCCCCCCAAATGCAGAAGGCCGCCCGAGGGCGGCCTTCCATCGCAGGCAATTGGAACCGGCGATTACTTCTTGACGGCGTCGGCAGCGGCCGAAGCAGCACCGGCCACAGCCGAAGCGGCTTGCGTGGCAGCGGCGGCGGCGGCACCCGTGACGGCGGACGCGGCGGCCTCAGCCGCAGCGGCGACAGGAGCCGGAGCCGGAGCCGGGGCAGCGGCCGGAGCCGGCGCGGGCGCCGGGGCTTCTTCCTTCTTGCCGCAAGCGGCCAGGGCAACAGCGGCCACCAAAGAGGCCAGGAGGAGCGACTTGTTCATTGGATACATTCCTTGTGCAGTGAGTCGAACGATGATCGGTAATTGTCGGACTCGGCAGGGTCCGAATCCATGCAGGACAAGAATCGAACTGTTCTTGTGCCTAGCCCACGAGTATAGCGGAGCCTAGGGGCATTCCCTAGAGCCCCAGGGTGTTGGCGCCAAAGCCTGGCTCCGAGCGTTGCAGCAACACGTCAACCACCTCGCGCCAGTCGGCCACCTCCTTGTCCGACGAGAGGGTGTGGCCGCGCCAGCGCAGGCGATCGGCCAGCATCAGGCTGGCCGGCCCGGCGAGCAGCAAGGTCGGGATCTGCGACGGCTCGACCTCGGTGACATGGGGCTCGACGACATGCGCCCAGGTGCCGCGCCACTCAGTGAAGCGCGCGCAACGACGCCGCACATGGTCGAAGCTGCCAGCCACCATCAGCAGCTTGCGCAGGGGCTGGCGCGCCCAGGCGGTCAGCGACCCGATGACCAGGGCATCGTCGAGCGGCCAGGCCTCGAAGTCCGGGTCGACAAGGCACAACTCGCGTTCGCGTGACCGCACGGCATGCTCGAGCGCCTGTTGCAGCGCCTGCGTGAACGCGCTGCGGCCATCGATCAGCGTGGCGCCGGCAGGCATGGCGGGATGTTCAGGGGTCATCGGTCTCTCCTTCGACGACGTGCAACCAGCCGGCCTGCAGCCACTCGCCGACCAGGGTGCGGGCTTGCGCACTCAGACGCTCGGCGTCGTGCGCGCTCAGCTCCCGCTGGTCGCACAGCCGCCGGATCAGGCGCGCATCGCGCCCGCCGGCGCGGAACGACTCGCCGTTGATGAACACATGCGCTGAATCGTAGGCCAAACGCGTGCGTCGATCGGCGACCAGACCGAAGCGCGCCGGATCGAGCGGCCTTCGCGGGGGCTCGAACCACACCTGCGGCTTGGGTTCGGTGAGCCACTCGCCCAGCGCGCACGCAATCGAGCGCGGCGATGCCAGCGCCCGCGCCACCGCCTCCTGAGCGAAGAGCTGCAGCGCCGCCGGCACCTGGCCCGGCTGCGCCGTGGCCGTCTGGCCTGCATCGCGATAGCGACGTGCCCGGGTGCCACCCGGCTCGTCAGCCAGCCGCGCCAGCAGCGCCTGCGCCAGTTCGGCATCGGTGGGGGCGCGAAAGCCGATCGATGCCGTCATGCAATCGCCGCCGACCGCCACGCCGTCGTGCGCCCAGCCGGGCGGCAGGTAGAGCATGTCGCCGGGCCCGAGCGTCCACTCCAGCTCGACGTCGAAGCGGGCCAGCATCTTCAGCGGCACGTCGTCGCGCAGCACCGGCCGCGCGCAACGCCCGACGCGCCAGCGCCGGTGGCCGGTCACCTGCAGCAGGAACACGTCGTACGAGTCGATGTGCGGGCCGACGCCGCCGCCGTCGCTCGCGTACGACACCATCAGGTCGTCCAGGCGCGCGTCGGGCACGAAACGGAACTGCGACAGCAGCGCATGCGCCGCGTCGACATGCAGGTCCAGGCCCTGCACCAGCACCGTCCAGCCCGGCCGCGACAGCGGTGGCAGCGCACGGCGCGGCAGCGGGCCGCGTCGCAGGCGCCATTGGCGCCCCTCGCGCTGCACCAGACGCGACTCGACCTCGTCGCGCGCGGCCAGCGCGAACAGCCCGGCGCGGTCGAGTGGCGGCGCGACCTGGGGCAGCGCCTGACGCACCAGCAGCGGTGCCCTTTGCCAATGCCGGCGCATGAAATTCTGCGGCGACAGCCCCCCGAGCAGCGGCGTCGGGGCATCGAGGTCGGTCATGGTTTCATTGTCGCCCTGTGCCATCATCTCCCCGATGCAGATTCACAAACCTTGCGTCGTGGCCCTGACCTGGCAGCTCTCGGATGCCCAGGGCGACGCGATCGACCAGCTCGACGAGCCGGTGGAATTCTTCTTCGGCGGCGAGGACCTGCTGCCCAAGGTCGAGGAGGCGCTCGAAGGCCAGGCGACCGGCTTCGAAGCCCACCTGCACCTTGAGCCCGAACACGCCTTCGGCGACTATCACAGCGAGTTGGTCTGCTTCGAGAACCGCGAGCTGTTCCCCGCCGAACTCGAGCCCGGCATGCGCTTCGAAGGCCTGCCGCCCGGCGCGGCCACACCGGACATGCCGCCCGATGCGATCTACACCGTGACCGAGGTCTACCCCTCGCATGTCGTGCTCGACGGCAACCACCCGCTGGCCGGCATGGCCCTGCGGCTGCACCTGAAGGTGCTCGACGTGCGAGAAGCCAGCGGCGCCGAGCTCGAGGCCGGCAGCGTCGGCACGGCGGGCGTGTTCGACGTCGCGCGCGTGATGGCGCCGCCCGACCGCATGCAGTAACCCGGCGCTTGCGCGGGCCCGGCCCCACCGGCCCGCAACAAGGGCCCCCTCGGGGGCAGCGAGCGTGGGGGCTAGCGTTTTCCGGTGGAACCGAAGCCGCCCTCACCGCGCGCCGACGCCTCGAACGATTCGACGCGCCGGAACGCCGCCTGCACGACCGGCACGATCACCATCTGTGCAATGCGCTCCATCGGCTCGACCGTGAACGCGGCACTGCCGCGGTTCCAGCAGCTCACCATCAGCGGCCCCTGGTAGTCGCTGTCGATCAGGCCGACCAGGTTGCCGAGCACGATGCCGTGCTTGTGACCCAGGCCCGAGCGCGGCAGCAGCATCGCCGCGAAGCCCGGGTCGCCGATGTGGATCGACAGGCCCGTGGGAATCAGCTGCGACTGCCCCGGCGCCAACACCAGCGGCGCATCGAGACAAGCCCGGAGGTCGAGGCCGGCACTGCCGGGCGTGGCGTAGGCCGGCAGGTGCTCGGCCATGCGCGGGTCGAGCACGCGCACATCGATGACGGTCATGGGTTCGCGCAAAGGCGTTGCGCAATCTCGGCCACCAGCTGACGCGCCAGCGTCAACTTGTCGTCAGCCGGCAGCGCGCGCGTGCCGCCGGCGTCGACCAGCAGCAACGCGTTGTGGTCCTGGCCGAAGGTGGCCGGCCCGAGGTTGCCGACGATCAGCGGCACGTTCTTGCGCTCGAGCTTGGCGCGCGCATGCGCCTCGACCTCGTGGCTCTCGGCGGCAAAGCCGACGCAGTACGGGCGCTTCGGCAGCGCGGCCACGGTGGCGAGGATGTCGGGGTTCTCGACCAGCGCGAGCGCCGGTGCGCCCTGCCCGGCCGCCTTCTTGATCTTCTGCGTCGCGGCATCCACCGGCCGCCAGTCGGCCACCGCCGCGGTCGCGACGAAGACGTCGCGCGACGGGGCCAGCGGCAGCACCGCATCGTGCATCTCGCGCGCACTCCTGACGTCGATGCGCGTCACGCCCATCGGCGTGGCCAACGCTACCGGGCCGGCCACCAGCGTGACCGACGCGCCCGCCTCGGCTGCGGCGCGCGCAATCGCGAAGCCCATCTTGCCGCTCGACAGGTTGGTGATGCCGCGCACCGGGTCGATCGCCTCGTAGGTCGGCCCGGCGGTGACGAGCACCGAGCGCCCGGCCAGCAGCTTCGGCTGGAAGAACGCGATCACCGCATCGCGCAGTTCCACGGCTTCGAGCATGCGGCCGTCGCCGACTTCGCCGCAGGCCTGGTCGCCGGTCGCAGGGCCGAGCATGGTGGCCCCATCGGCCACGATCTGCGCCACGTTGCGCCGCGTCGCCGGATGGGCCCACATCTCGCGGTTCATCGCCGGCGCGACCAGCAGGGGGCACTCGCCGATGCGCCGCGCCACGCACAGCAGGCTCAGCAGGTCGTCGGCGCGGCCCTGCGCCAGCTTGGCGATGAAGTCGGCCGAGGCCGGCGCCACGATCACCGCATCGGCCTCGCGCGACAGGTTGATGTGCGCCATCGCGTTGTCCGGCCGCGCGTCCCACTGGCTGGTGTACACGGGCCGGTTCGACAAGGCCTGCATCGTCGCCGCGGTGATGAAGTGCTCGGCGCCTTCGGTCATCACCACCTGCACGGTGGCGCCGGCTCTCACCAGCTCGCGCGTCAGTTCGGCCGCCTTGTAGCAGGCGATGCCGCCGGTCAGGCCGAGCACGAGATGCCGCTTTTGCAAGTCGGGCAATGGGGGCGAGGAAGACATGACCAGCACTCTAATGCATGCTACAGGTCTCAAAGGAACCGACCACCATGGACGCCCTGATCCTGGCCCGCATGCAGTTCGCGGCCAACATCACCTTCCATATCCTGTTCCCCACGATCTCCATCGCACTCGGCTGGCTGCTGCTGTTCTTCCGCATCCGCTGGCTGCGCACGAAGGACGACGCCTGGCTCGTCGCCTACCGCTTCTGGACCAAGGTCTTCGCGTTGACCTTCGCGCTCGGCGTCGTCAGCGGCATCACGATGAGCTTCCAGTTCGGCACCAACTGGCCCGGCTTCATGGAGCGCGTGGGCAACATCGCCGGCCCGCTGCTCGGCTACGAGGTGCTGACCGCGTTCTTCCTCGAAGCCACCTTCCTCGGTGTGATGCTCTTCGGCCACGGCCGCGTCGGCGAGCGGGCGCACCTGGTGGCCACCTTCCTCGTCGCCTTCGGCACCACGATGAGCGCGTTCTGGATCCTGAGTCTGAACTCCTGGATGCACACGCCCGCCGGCCACGTCATCCGCGACGGCGAGTTCTTCGTCGACAGCTGGCCCGCGGTGGTGTTCAACCCGTCGTTCCCGTATCGGCTGGCGCACATGCTGCTGGCCTCCGGCCTCACCGTGGCCTTCCTCGTCACGGGCCTGGCGGCGTGGCAGCAACTGCGCGGCTTCGCCAGCGCCGGCACGCCGAAGATGCTGCGCGCCGGGCTCACGCTCGGCGCGGCCCTCATTCCGCTGCAGATCGTCGTCGGCGACCTGCACGGCCTGAACACGCTCGAGCACCAGCCGCAGAAGATCGCGGCGATGGAAGGCATCTGGCAGACGCAGCGCGGCGCGCCGCTGCTGCTGTTCGCCTGGCCCGACGAGGCGGCGCGCGAGAACCGCTACGAGATCGGCATCCCCCAGGGCGCAAGCTGGATCCTGCGCCACGAGGCGCAGGGCGAGCTGCAGGGCCTGGACGACTTCAAGGACGCGCACCCGCCGGTGGCACCGCTGTTCTTCGGCTTTCGCATCATGGTCGGCACCGGCATGCTGATGCTGGCCACGAGCTGGCTCGGCCTGTGGTTTTACAAGCGCAGCGGCTGGCAGGCGGCACGCCTGCCGCGTGCGCTGCTGTGGCTGTTCGTCGCGATGACGTTTTCCGGCTGGCTGGCCACGGTGGCGGGCTGGTACGTCACCGAGATCGGGCGCCAACCCTTCATCGTCTTCGGCCTCGTCAAGACCGCGGAGGTCGTGTCCACCACGCCGGCGTCGCAGGTGGCGCTGTCGCTGGCGCTCTACATCACCGTCTACCTGGCGCTGATCGTGGCCTACATCGCGGTGCTCAAGTACATGGCCGAACATCCGGTGGAAGCCGCCACCGAGCCACCGCTGCATTCGTCCAAGGCCGTCGCCGAGGCCGCGGGATCGACATGAACTGGGCCGAGCTGCTGCCGGTGATCTTCATGGCGCTGATGGGCCTGTCGATGCTCGCCTACGTGGTGCTCGACGGCTACGACCTCGGCGTGGGCATGCTGCTGCACCGCGCCGACGACACGCAGAAGGACATGATGATCGCGTCCATCGGTCCGTTCTGGGACGCCAACGAAACCTGGCTCGTGCTCGGCGTGGGGATCCTGCTGATCGCGTTCCCGAAGGCGCACGGCCTGATCCTCACCGCGCTGTACCTGCCGGTGGCGCTGATGCTGGTGGGCCTGATGCTGCGCGGCGTCGCATTCGACTTCCGCGTCAAGGCGCGCGACAAGCACAAGCCGCTGTGGAACCGCGCCTTCCTCGCCGGCTCGGCCATCGCGGCGCTGGCTCAGGGCTGGATGCTCGGGCGCTACATCACCGGCTTCGCCGAAGGTTGGGTCTTCACCCTGTTCGCCGCCGCGATCGCGCTGCTGCTGCCCGCCGCCTACGTGCTGCTCGGCGCGGCCTGGCTCATCATGAAGACCGACGGCGAGCTGCAGCGCGCCGCCGTCGGCTGGGCCAAGACCGCGTGGGCGCCCTTCGTCATCGGCATGGGCCTGATCTCCATCGCCACGCCCTTCGTCAGCGCCACCGTGCGCGACAAGTGGTTCGCGCTGCCGGCCTTCATCGCCCTGCTGCCGATCCCGGTGATGACGCTGATCGCGCTCGGCACCGCGCGCGCCGTGCTCAACTCCAGCCGCGTGCTGACAACGCTGTGCTGGCTGCCCTTTGCATCGGTCATCGCCGTCTTCCTGCTCGGCGCCTGCGGCCTGGCCTACAGCCTGTACCCCGACGTCGTGATCGACCGCCTGACGATCTGGCAGGCCGCCAGCGCGACCGAGTCGCTCGTGGTCATCGGCATCGGTTGCGCGATCGCGGTGCCGGCGATCGTGGGCTACACGGTGTTCGCGTACCGGGTGTTCTGGGGGAAGGCGCGGGCGTTGGACTACGCCTGACCGAGCCGGACTGCCTAGGTGCCAGTCAGCGGCGGATAGACCAGCGCACCACGAACGCTCTGCACACCGCCGGCGTTGCGGTCCTGGCGCACCCAGACGACGGCGAAGCCCTCGGCGCTGGCGGCCGCCGCCGGCGCCATCAGGCGTACGTTGGGGTCCTGCGCGGTCAATGGGTGGAGCAACGTGCCCTTCGCACTCGGGTCGGTGACGCCGAACGCGGCGCCAGGTGCGAAGTAGCGCGCGAACAGACCGGCCGGCTGGACCGGCCCGGCGACGAAGGTGCCGAGCGTCCAGACCGCGAGCGTGCCCCGGGCGCCCCCGGCCAGGGCCAGCCCGTGCCGTTCACTGTGCGCCACGTTCAATGCGACGCCGCCGCTGTGCGCCGGCCCGTCGAGCAGCCGGCCGTCGGCCGCGATGCGCGCGCCGTACACGTCGGCCACGGGCACGGGCTGGTCGCCATAGCGGCGCGCGTCGAGCCAAAGCGCAACGTAGCCATCGCCGCGCGGCGCGACCACCGAGTGCCCCTGGTTCGACGGCGCGGTGCTGACGTCGATCGGGCCGGTGCCATCGAGCAGGTTGCCGGCGGCGTCGATGCGCACAGCGCGAACGTCTTCGCTGTCGAGGCAGACCAGGTACTGTTCGCCGCGTGCCGTCGGGGCACCGGTCTGGGCGCCGACGGCGAGCCGCTGCTCGGCGCGCAGCACGCTGCCGTCGCGCCGGAACAGTGTGGCAAACCGTGCCCAGGCCCAGCTTGGCGCGCCGAGATTGCGGCTCGTGGTCAGCAGCACCGACTGCCCGTTCGAGGCCAGGGACGGCCACTCACCGCCCACCGCGCGCCCGGCGGGTGCTTCGAGCAGCTCACCCTCGGTGGTCACGCGCTGCAGCACGGTGCCCGCCGCAACGGTGTCTTCCGAGCGTGCCGCGATCCAGAACGCTGCGCCGTCGTAGGCCACCGCGACCGGGCCGTACTCCAGCACGCCGCGGCCGAGTGCATCGATGACGGTCCTGCGCCAGCGGGCGTGGCCGCCGGCGTCGACGTAGGTCGCGACGATGCGCCCGTCGCCGGCCGCGTCGAGCGCGCGCGCCACGACCAGGAAGCCGCTGCCGTCCCCGGCGATGCCGGGACGGCCGCTGGCCAGCATCGAGCCCGCCGGCGCCAGCGCGTCGAGCAGTGTGAAGTCGCCGACCACGCCGGCCTGGGTGCCGGGCACGATGACGCCGGCGAGTTCCTCGACGTACGAGTTGACCTGCGGCATCACGCCGGGGTCGTCGAGCACCTGCCTGACGATGCCCAGGCGCCGGGCATACCAGCGCGTCAGCGTCGTGACCTGCGTCGTGGGCGCGCCGATCGTGCGCGTGATCGTCACCCGCAGCACGGTCTTCAGCGCGCCGCCGACGCGTCCGGCCGGCAGGGCGAGGTCCTCGAGGCCGACGATCGTCACGTCGATGCGCACGCTGCGCGTGCCGCTGCCGTCGGGTTCGCTGCCTTCGTAGGCGCGATAGGTGCCGGGTTCGATCTGCGGCGGCAGTTCGACGTACGAGCGCGCAAGGCTCGTCGGATCGGTGTCGAGGAACGTGCGGATGCCGTCGACTGGATCGTGCGTGCGGTACTCCCAAGTGGCCCCGAACGGGTTGTTGAAGGGCCGCGAGTGCTGAAAGCGAACCAGGGTGCGCGCGAAGCGCTGCAACGGCGCACCGATCGTCGTGCGCTGGCGGTACGCGGCACCGCCGTCCACGTTGTCGCGACCATCGAAGACCCAGTGGCTCGCCGCGTCCGCGGACCAGTAATCGACCGCGCGGCCGAGCTCGTCGTCTTCCGGCGTCTCGCTGCCAGCGCCACCGCACGCGGCGACGAGCCCGGCCGCCAAGGTGGCGGCGAGCAGTTCGCGACGGGTGGTCCCGGACCCGTGGCGGCCCGGCGCCTCCGCACTGTGGAGGACCGGCAGGCCCGCGCACCCATCGACGATATCGGGACGCGCGTTCGACATAACATTCCCCTTTGAGAACCTGCAGCGCGAGAGCGCTTCAGCATTGATCGAGGTGGCCACTGTGCGTGCGGCGCGCACGCAGCTCAAACGGAATCCGCGCATGAATGCCATGCCCGATGCGAATGCCAGGACGCCTTCGGCACGACTGCCTTCGTTCGATCTGTTCAAGGGTTTCGAGGCCTCGGCTCGCTTGCTGTCGTTCACGAAGGCGGCCGCCGAACTGCACCTGACGCAGTCCGCGGTCAGCCGCCAGGTGCAGGATCTCGAGAGCCAGCTCGGCGTGGTGTTGTTCGTGCGCCGGCCACGTGCGCTGGTGCTGACCGAGGCCGGCCAGCTGCTGTATCCGGTCGCCGCTCAGCTCATCGCGTCGGTGCGCGCGGTGACCGACCGCGTGCGCAGCCTGGCGGCCGGGCGGCGCGTGCTGGTCGTGGCGACGCCGCCATCGTTTGCCTCGTTCTGGTTGATCCCGCGCCTGGCCGACTTCGCCCAACGCTGCCCCGGCGTCGACGTGCGCATCGCGACGCAGCAGCGCGGCGCCGACGCCGTTCACGACGGTATTGCGCTGACCATCCGCTATTGCGAACCCGAACGCGCCGGCACGAAGGCCGTGCGGCTGTTCGGCGAGCGCGCGTTCCCGGTCTGCGCACCGGCCCTGCTTGGCGATCCGAAGCGGCCTCTGCGCGCACCGCAGGACTTGCGCCACCACGCGCTGCTGCGGATGGAGGACGCGCCGTGGCGCTATCCGTGGCTGAGCTGGCGCACCTGGCTCGAGGCCGTAGGCGCCGAAGGTCTGCGGCCGTCGCGCACGCTGACCTTCGCGAACTACGAGCAGGTGATCGCCGCCGCGCGCGCCGGCCAAGGCGTCGCGCTCGGTCGCAGCCCGCTGCTGCGGCGCGAACTCGCCGCGGGCAGCCTCGTGGCGCCCTTTGCGGCCGATGTGGCGAGCGCGCGCGCGTTCTACGCCGAAACGGCCGCCGACGCGGGTGCGCGCGAGGAGGTCGTCACGTTCGCGCGCTGGCTCAAGTCCGAGGCGTCACGCGACGAGCGCATGGCGACCCGACCTCGTACGCCCTGAAGCTTGCTCGTGAGTTCCTGTCAAGACAGTTGCGGTGGCCTCGGATGCAAGCGCGCCATGCACACCGCATCCACATACACCCCGTCGCGCAGGGCATACGCCCGGTGCGTGCCCTCGGCGACGAAGCCGAACTTGCGGTACAGCGCCAAGCCGGCCCGGTTGTCGGTGTAGACGGTCAGTTCGAGGCGCAGCAGTTGCGCCCAGTTGTCGGCCCAGTCGACGATCGCGGCCATCAACGCGCTGCCCACACCCTGGCCCTGCGCGTCGCGCGCCACCGCCATGCCGATGCCGGCGGTGTGGCGGCGCCGCACATGCGTTGCCGGCTGCACGCCGGCGTTGCCGACGATGCGGCCGCCGCGCTCGGCGACGAGGAACAGCTCCGGCGTGTTGGGACCGGTCGGCATCTCGTCGATGCGCTTTCGCCACGCCGCTTCGGTGGGGTAAGGCAACTGCAGCAGGCCGGCAAACACCTGCGGGTCGCCCATGACCTCGGCCATCGCCGCCGCGTCGTCGGGACGCGGGCGGCGGATCGTGATGACCTCTCTAGGCTCGTTCACCCACCCACCCGGCCACCGAGGCCAGCGCCTTCGGCAACGCCGCCGCATCGCTGCCGCCGGCCATCGCCAGGTCGGGTTTGCCGCCGCCCTTGCCGCCGACCTGCTGCGCGACGAAGTTCACCAACTCGCCGGCCTTGACCTTGCCCACGCGATCGGCCGTGACGCCGGCGGCGAGCTGTACCTTGCCACCACCATCGACCGCCGCCAGCACGATGGCCGCGCTCTTGAGCTTGTCCTTGAGCTTGTCCATCGTCTCGCGCAGCGTCTTGGCGTCGGCGCCATCGAGGGTCGCCGCCAGCACCTTGATGCCCTTGACGTCCACCGCCTGCGACAGCAGCTCGTCACCCTGCGACGAAGCCAGCTTGCCCTTGAGCGCCGCGACTTCCTTCTCGAGCGCGCGCACCTGGTCGAGCACGCTGGCCACGCGCGTGCCCACCTCGGCCGGCGTCACCTTCAGAGAGGCTGCGACAGCGTCGACCGTGTGCTCGAGCTGCTGCAGGTAGGTCAGCGCGTTGTCGCCGGTCACCGCCTCGATGCGGCGCACGCCGGCCGCGATGCCGCCTTCGGCCACCACCTTGAACAGGCCGATGTCCCCCGTGCGCTGCACATGCGTGCCGCCGCACAGCTCACGGCTCGTGCCGATGTCGAGCACGCGCACCGTGTCGCCGTACTTCTCGCCGAACAGCATCATCGCGCCCAGCTTCTGCGCGTCGTCGATCGCCATCACGCGCGCATGCGTTGCCGCGTTGGCCAGGATCTCGGCGTTGACCAGCTGCTCGATCCGGCTGATCTGTGCGTCCGTCAACGGCGCGTTGTGGCTGAAGTCGAAGCGGGTGTGCGCGGCGTTGACCAGCGAGCCCTTCTGCTGCACATGCGTGCCCAGCACCTCACGCAGCGCCTTGTGCATCAGGTGCGTGGCGCTGTGGTTGCGCACGGTCTTGGCGCGTTGTTCGCCATTGATCCGCGCGGTGAATGTGTCGCCGAGCGCCACCTCGCCCTCGACCACGCGGCCCTGATGGCCATGCACCGCGGCCTGGATCTTGGTCGTGTCCTCGACCACCACGCGCGTCGTCGGGTTGCGCAGCTCGCCGGCGTCGCCGACCTGGCCGCCGCTCTCGGCGTAGAACGGCGTCCTGTCGAGCACGATCACCACGTCGTCGCCGGCACGCGCGCGCGCAACCGACGCGCCGTCGACGTACAGCGCCGTGACCTTGGCGCCCTCGACCACCAGGTGCTCGTAGCCGTCGAACGCGGTGTCCACGCCGCTGTAGGCCAGGCCCTGCGCCACCTTGAACTTGCCTGCCGCGCGCGCCTGCTCGCGCTGGCGCTGCATCCCAGCGTTGAAGCCGGCCTCGTCGACCGTGACACCGCGCTCGCGGCACACGTCGGCCGTCAGGTCGAGCGGGAAGCCGAAGGTGTCATGCAGCTTGAAGGCAACTTCCCCCCCCAACACCGGCGGTCCGCTGTCCAACAGCGTACGGGGTGATCCGAGCATGCCAACGTCCTTCTGGCCCTCATCGCCCAGACGCAGACGAGTGATCTCTGCGTCAAGGATCTCCATGCCGTTGGCGATCGTCTGGAAGAAGCGCTCCTCTTCCTGCCTCAGCACCTCGGTCACGCGCGCGGCCTCGCGGCGGATCTCCGGGTAGGCCTCGCCCATCTCGGCGGCCAGCGGCGCGACCAGCGCATGGAAGAAGGGCTTGCGTGCACCGAGCTTGTAGCCATGGCGGATCGCGCGCCGCGCGATGCGGCGCAGCACGTAGCCCCGGCCCTCGTTGCCGGGGATCACGCCGTCGGCGACCGTGAAGGCGCAGGAGCGGATGTGGTCGGCGATCACCTTCAGCGACGGCGAGTCGCGATCGCAGTCGCCCGCGCCCGCTCCATCGACCGCCTTCTTCGCGGCACCGATCAGCGCCTGGAAGAGGTCGATCGAGAACACGTTGTGCACGCCCTGCAGCACGCTGGACAGGCGCTCCAGGCCCATGCCCGTGTCCACGCTCGGCTTGGGCAGCTTGTGCATCACCCCGTCTTCGGTGCGGTTGAACTGCATGAAGACGTTGTTCCAGATCTCGACATACCGGTCGCCGTCCTGCTCGGGCGATCCCGGCGGGCCGCCGGCCACCGCCGGGCCGTAGTCGTAGAAGATCTCGCTGCACGGGCCGCAAGGCCCGGTGTCGCCCATCATCCAGAAGTTGTCGGACATGTAGCGGGCGCCCTTGTTGTCGCCGATGCGCACGATGCGCTCGGCGGGCAGCCCGATCACCTTCAACCAGATGTCGTAGGCCTCGTCGTCCTCCGCATAGACGGTGGCCCACAGGCGCTCCTTCGGCAGCTCGAAGTGCTCGGTCAGCAACTGCCACGCGTACTTGATCGCGTCGTGCTTGAAGTAGTCGCCGAAGCTGAAGTTGCCCAGCATCTCGAAGAACGTCAGGTGGCGCGCGGTGTAGCCCACGTTCTCGAGGTCGTTGTGCTTGCCGCCGGCGCGGATGCACTTCTGCGCCGTGGCCGCGCGCGTGTACGAGCGCTTGTCGAAGCCGAGGAACACGTCCTTGAACTGGTTCATGCCGGCGTTGGTGAACAGCAGCGTCGGATCGTCACCGGGCACCACCGGGCTCGAGGCCACGACGGCGTGGCCCTGGCTCTCGAAGAACGACAGGAAGGTGGAGCGGATCTCGGAGGCTTTCATGGGCGCGGATTATCGCAGCGCATGAGTGGAGCCCCCGAGCTCGCTCGCGCTCGCGACCCCCCAAGGGGGCCGTGCGCCGACGGACCGGCAAAGCCGGATCCGTGGCGGGAAGCTGGCCTGTCAGCCGTTGTCGTTCGCTGCTGCGCCCGGGGCGCGATCGACGCGGCGGCCGGTGCCCTCGCCACCCATGGCGGCCAGGCTGGCCGCTTGACCCACCGAGCGGCGCAGCAGCGCGTCGGCCGTCTTGCCATGTTCGGGGTAGAGCGCCAGGCCGACGCTGACCGACACCGCCACGTCGCTGCCGGCCACCGAGAACGGCTGGCGCAGAGACTGCCCCAGCTTGGCGGCCACACGCTCACCGTCGCCGGCGGCGTCGATCCAGGCCAGCAGCACGACGAAGGCGTCACTGCCGATCGAGGCCACCACGTCGCTGGCGCGCAGGCTGGCGCGCAGGCGCACCGCCACCTTGCGCCGCAACACATTGGCCGACTCGATGCCAAGCGCCGCACGCACCGAGGCCAGGCCGTCGATGCGCAGCGCAATCACGGCCATCGGCGCCGGCTCACGCTCGCGCAGCGCCAGCAGGTGCGTCATGTGTTCGAGCAACTGGGCGTGATTGGGCAGGCCGGTGGCCAGGTCGGTGGCGAAGGCCTTGCGCGCCGTGCGGTCGAGCGACTTGCGCTGCACCGCGATCTCCATGCGCCGGCGCAACGCGTCGGCCGCGCCTTCGGCCGGCACCACGATGTCCTGCACGCCGCGCTCGAGCAGCAGCAGCTGCGTCGCGTCGTCGGGCAGTTCGGGCAGCACCGCCACCACCGCGGTGTCGAGCACCGCATGCGACAGCGCCGGCCAGGCCAGCAACTCGCCCGCCGGCACGGCAGCCAGCAGCACCTCGAACGCCACGTCCCTCAGATGGGCCGCCGCCTCGTCGAGCGTGCGACAGCAGGCAGCGCCGGGCACCTCGATGCCAATGGATAGCAGCGTCGCGGTCGGCTTGGGCGGGGCCTTGAGGCTCATGAAGCGGTTGGAGCGGGTGAAGGGAATCGAACCCTCGTATGAAGTCGGGTAGGAAGGGCACCTCGCGGTGACCCCTCCCCCCTAAGAACCGGACGTGCAAGTTTCCTCGCATCCGGCTCAAGCAGTCTGAAGTCACCCGCCATTTCTGGCAATGGTAACCGCTGCAAAGTTTTCGGGGCCTTCGGTCGTGCCCCTGACTCACTCGTTGGCGTGGTGTTGCCGATGACAGTTCGGATGGAGCAGTTGAAGATTGCTCATCTGTTCCGACCCGCCTTCCGATCGCTTGACGACGTGGTGGATGTGCCACCCCGTCTCCTTCGTGATCTTCTGGTTGCAGCACGGACACAGTCCTTCCTGCCAGTACCACAACCACGCCAGCTTCCGGCGGCCCTTCAAGTCCGACTCCATCTTGCGCGCGAGGCGCGTGTCGAAGTAGTCCTCGTCTTCCGGGCTGTACGGATTTCGGCTGCCATCGATTTTGGCGTGGGGCTTCTTGCGGAAGCTCACCAGCGTCAACAGCGCCTTGTCCTTCTCCGCGAACCGCCAATCGCGACCCTTGATGCGCCGGAAATACCGGGCCTTGGTCCACCGCTCCCCTTTGTTAGGGTGGCGACGGCGAGCCCAGCGCCACAGCGCCTGCCAGATCAAATGGTCGGTCTTCGCGAACGTGCGCGTCGCCATCTGGCTTCGGTGATAGTTGGCCCAGCCCCGTATGATCGGGTTGAGCTTGTCAATCACGTCTTCCTGTCTGGCCGTGCGCATCTGCCGCAGCGTCCCGCGAATCTTCTCCAGAAAGTTCTTGACGTTCTTCCTGGCTGGTTTCGTCAACAACATGCCGCCTTGCCAGCGGGCCGTCCATCCCAGAAAGTCGAAGCCGTCGTCCACGTGGGTGATCAACGTCTTCTTCTCTGAAAGTTCGAGCCCGCGCTCGCGCATGAACTGCTGCACGAGCGGTTTGATCTTCTCTACCAACAGCTCTCGCGAACTGCTGGTGATGATGAAGTCATCGGCGTAGCGCACGAAGTTGACCTTGGCCGCTCTGGCATCGCGCACCGTGCGGAAGAGTCCCGCCAGCTTGCTCTGCAGACCGTCCAGTGCCAAGTTCGCTAAGACGGGCGAGATGATCCCGCCCTGCGGTGTCCCGCTCGCTGTCGGGAAGAGGGCATTGCCCTCGAAGTACCCGGCTTTCAGCCACTTGCGCAACACGCCTTTGTCCATGGGGACGTGGGCGAGCAGCCACTCGTGACTGATGTTGTCGAAACACCCTTTGATGTCTCCCTCTAGCACCCATTTCGGCGAGTGCTTTCGTCCAAGCGCGTTGCGCACCTGTTCGATTGCATCTGCCGTCGAGCGCCCACGGCGGAAGCCGTAGGAGTGAGTGTCGCCGGTCGTCTCGGCTGTCGGGTCGAGCGCCAACAGGTGCAGCGCTTGCATGGCCCGGTCGCGCATGGTCGGGATGCCCAGTGGGCGTCGGTCCCCATTTGCTTTCGGGATGTAGACCCGTCGCATCGGCTTCGGCTTGTAGCCCTTGTGTTGCAAGGTGCCGACCGCCTGCCACTTGTCGTCCGGAGTACTCCATGTCTGCCGGTCGATCCCCGGGGTCTTGCGACCCTGGTTCTCGGTTACCCGTTTGACCGCCAACGCTTTCGCGCTGATGGAGCGGGTGAGGAGTCTCTGCAGGCGTTTGACATTGCGCCATTCGCCTGCCTTTGCTGCTTTCGCGATTCTTGCCTGCAGCCTCCCGACCACCTGATGCGCGTCCTGCCACGGTATGCCGTGCCAATGCGTCCAGTTGGTGGAGGCAACATCGCAATTGCTTGCGTCCATATCAACCTCCGTTGACGTGGAGCGGGCGATGGGAATCGAACCCACGCTATCTGCTTGGGAAGCAGAAGTTCTGCCATTGAACTACGCCCGCCCGGTCCCGAAGGATGGACAACTGCCCCGAAGGGCATGTCCCCCTCCGGGATGGGTTGAAGCAGACCTGTCTCGCGACAGGCCACCACACGGAAGTCAGCGCTCTTTCGAGCCGGGGCGATCGTTGCATCCCCTATCCGGACCGTTACAGCCCGGCGTTCGCTTTCTCCGCGATCCTCTACCCGCAACAGATACGCCTGATTTTACAACCAGACTTGTCACGCCTCGCGGCGCGACTCTGCTTCGGGCTTACCCTGTTCCGTGCGACGAGCACGAGTCAGGAGGACCCCACCTTTCTGCCGATGATCGTTTTGCCAGCGTGTCCCCACCAAGCAGGGAGACATCCGATCACGTACCGTTTTGGTCGGAGCCTGTCAGTCGATTTGGCTCGCTCAAGCTTGACGGCATTTACCAGTGGTTCACTTACGTTGGTCCTTTGACCCAGCCTTGCGCCTCATCCGGATTTCGACTTCCAGAATCACGCGATGACCCTCACGGGCACCACGTACCCGTTGAGGGTGGCTACGTTGTCAGTGCGCTCGGCACAGGGTCGTTACCAACCCCGCACTGCACCTAGGCTACTGGCGGCTGAACGCCAGGTTGCATGCGGGCTTGCGCCCGAGCAACAACTCATCACACGGCTTGCGCCGCGTTCACAACCCGACCTCGGTTTAGCCGAGGCCACGACCCGAGGGCCGTACTCCATCAGGCTCTTACCTGACCATGCGATCCGAGGATCGCAACTCTAGGGCTGCATCTCCCACACTTCGAAGCAGTGTGGCCAGTCACAGCTGACTGGGCGACTCTCAGGTCGCACGCTTGGGAAGCTGCCGTTCTGCCATTGAACTACACCCGCGTGCCGCGGCGGATTCTATCGTGGCACCCGTGGTCCGCGCGCGCGGCTCAGACGCAGGTCCGGTGCCGCTCGATGCAGGTGTCCAGCACTTCGCCACCGTCGCGCCGCCACCAGTTGCCGGACGAGAAGATCTCGGCCTCGCTATAGCCCGCGTAGCCCTGGGCCTCGACCCAGCCGCGCAACTGGCGCAGATCGATCACGCCGTCGCCCATCATGCCGCGGTCGTTCAGCAGGTCGGTGGTCGGGGTCAGCCAGTCGCATACGTGCAGGGCCAGCAGGCGCTCGCGGCCAGCACGTTGGATCTGGTCCTGCAGCTTCGGGTCCCACCACACGTGGTAAGCGTCCACCGCGACGCCCAGCGCGCCCGAGCGCGCCGGGTCGAGCGCGTCGCACAGGTCCAGCGCCTGCTCGAGCGTATTGACGCACGCGCGGTCGGCCGCATACATCGGGTGCAGCGGCTCGATGGCCAGCGGCATGCGACGCTCGCGCGCGTCTTCGAGCAGGTCGGCGATGCCTTCGCGGACTTGGGCCCGCGTGCCAGCAAGGTCGCGGTGCACCGCCTTGCCGGCCAGCGCGCCGGGCAGGCCGCCGACCACCAGCACCAGGCATGGTGCCCCGAGCGCGCAGGCCTCGTCGAGCGCGCGCCGGTTGTCGTCTCGCGCCGCCTGGCGGCCCGCAGCGTCGGTGTGCGTGAACAGGCCGCCACGGCAATAGCCGGAAAGCGCAAGTCCGAGCGCCTTCAGCTGCCGGGCCGTGGCCTCGAGGCCGGCTGCGGCCACCTGGTCGCGCCAGGGCGACACCGCGCGGATGCCGCGCGCCGCACAGGCGTCGAGGATCTGCGGCAGCGGCCAGTCCTGGCCACGCTGCTTGCGCACGGTGGCGGTGTTGATCGACAGCCAGCGGTGATCTTGCGAAAAGTCGCGCATGGCGGCGCTCCCGGGTCAGGTGGTTGAACGCCGGATCTGCCGGATCACGGCCGCGTTGTCGAGTTCGCCGTCGCCGGCCGCGACCGCCGCCTGCAGCAGCGCGGCATGCGCCTCGGACAGTGGCAGGCGCTGGCCGGAGGCGGCCGCCTGCTGGAGCATCAGGGTCACGTCCTTCAGGTGCTGCTGGATGCGCGACTGCGGCCGGTCGAATTCGCCGCGCACCATCAAGGCCCCCTTGACCTGCGCGGCATCGGAGCGCGCGGGCGTCGCCAGTACCAGGGCCAGGAAGGCCTCGGGGGCGATGCCCAGCCGCTCGGCGAAGACCAGGCCTTCGGCGAGCGCGGCGCGGTTCAGGCCGAGCACGAGATTGGTGGCGAGCTTGGCGCGCGCGCCCATCCCGGCGCCGCCGACCACGAGGCGTTGCGGCGCCAGCGCCTCGAGCACGGCGCCGTGGCGCTGCAGCGCCGCGGGGTCGGCGCCGAGCAGCATCGTCGCCTGGCCCTGTTCGATCTGGGTGCTCGATCCTGACAGGGGCGCTTCGATGAAGTCCACGCCTCGCGCCGCGAGACGGTCGGCCAGCGCCTGCAAGGCATCGGGGTCGCCGGTCGAGCAGTCGATCAGCGCGTGTACCGCGCCACGCGCGAGCAGTCCGTTCGGCCCCTCCACCGCGTCGAGCACGCCGGCCGTGTCGTAGACCGCGAGCACGACGCAGGCACAACGCTGGCCCAGCTCGGACAAGGACGCGGCGACCTGCCCCCCCGCTCGGGCAAATTCGGCGTTCGCTTCATCGCGGCGGTCGAAGCCGATTGGGCCGAGCCCGGCCGACGACAGACGCCGCGCCAGGGCGCGCCCGACCAGTCCGAGGCCGACCAGGCCCACCGTCGGCTTCGATTCACCCGTCATGACGGCAGCGAAGCCCCACCGCAGAGGGTGATTTCCTGCCCGGTGATTGCCGCCGCGTCGGACGAGAGCAGGAAAGCGGCCAGCGCCGCCACCTCGTCGGGCCGGATCAGGCGACCGATCGGCGGCAGGCGCGGCGCAGTTCCCGCGCGCTGCGGGTCGACCATCATCGGCGTGTCGGTGGCCGCCGGCGCGATCAGGTTGACCGTAACGCCGTCGACCACCACCTCGGCGGCCCAGCTGCGCGCCAGCGCCACCAGCGCCGCCTTGGTGGCCGCGTACTGGCTGCGCCCGGGCATGCCGTGCGAGACGCGGCTGCCGATCAGCACGACACGGCCATGGCCCGCGCGCCGCATCGCCGGCAGCAGCGCGTCGGCAAGACACGTTGCGGCGTGCACGTGCAGCCGCCACATCAGTTCACCGTCTTCGGCTCGTAGTGCGCCGAGCGGGGCCGTTCGCATCAGCCCCGCCGCGTGGACGAGCGCCTGCGGCTCGCCTGCGGCCCGCAGGGCACTGATGCCGTCGACGATCTGCGCGTCATCGCACAGATCGACCCGGCGCGCGTGGAAGCGCTCGTGCTCGATCGTCGGCGCAGCGCGGTCCCAGCCCTGCACCCGCCAGCCGTCGGCGAGCAGGCGCTGCGCCACCGCAGCGCCGATGCCCGAGCTGCTGCCGGTGACAAGGGCCGTAGAGGTCATTCCACCGAGATTTTCTTGTCCGCGATGATCTTGCCGGAGGCGGCGATGTCGTCGGCCTGGAACCTGGCGAAGTCGGCCGGGCTGCCGCCGCCGGGCACCAGCCCGTCGGCGACGAGGCGCTCGCGCATCTCGCCCGACAATGCCTTGTTGACCGCGGCGTTGAGCTTGTCGACGATGTCGGCCGGCGTCTTGGCCGGCGCCCACACGCCGTACCAACTGGCGCACTCGAAGCCGGGCAGCGTCTCGGATGCGGTGGCGACGTCGGGCAGATTGGGCAGGCGCTTGGCGGCCGTTACCGCCACCACCTTGAGCTGGCCGCCGCGGTGGAACTGCACCGACCCGAGTACCGGGTCGATGAAGCCTTCGATCTGCCCGCCCACCAGGTCCTGGAACGCGGGTGCGGTGCCCTTGTACGGCACGATGCCCACGCTGATGCCGGCCGCCTGCTCGAGGCGCACGGTGCACAGGTGCCCCGCCGAGCCGACCGAGCCCACGGCGAAGTTCAGGCCGCCGGGCTTGGCCTTGGCCGTCGCCACGAGGCCCTTGACGTCGGTCACGCCCAGCTTGTTGCTGATCGCGATCGACAGCGGGGCCTGGGCCACCAGGCTCACCGCGATGAAGTCGCTCTGCACCTTGTAGGGCACCGACTTCATCGTCATCGGCGCGGTGACGAAGGTGCTGGCGTTGAACAGCAGCGTGTAGCCGTCGGCTGGCGCCTTGGCCACCGCGTCGCCGCCGATCACGCCATTGCCGCCAGGCTTGTTCTCGACCACGAAGGTCTGGCCGAAGCTCTTGCCGAGTTCCTGCGCCAGCTGGCGGCCCACCTTGTCGAGCGTGCCGCCCGGCGGGAACGGGATCACCATGCGCACGGGCCGCTCGGGCCAGGCTTGCGCCAACGCGCTGGCGCAGGCCATGCCGGACAGGGTGAGGACCAGGGCAGCAGCGATCGGTCGGTTCGTCATCGGTGTCTCCTTGCGTTGGGATGTCAGGCAATGCCGTGCAGCGCCAGCAGCGCCTTCATGCGCCGCACCGCGAGCTCGGGCTGTTCGATCAGCCCCGCCGCGTCGGCCAGGCGGAACAGCTCGGCGAAGTGCAGCAGCGAACGCGTGCTCTGCTGGCCGCCGACCATCGTGAAATGCTCCTGGTGCCCGTTGAGCCAGGCCATGAACACCACGCCGGTCTTGTAGAAGCGGGTCGGCGCCCGAAAGATGTGGCGCGACAGCGGCACCGTCGGCGCCAGGATGGCGTGAAAGCGCGCCGTGTCCCCAGCGGCCAGTGCAGCCAGCGCCGCGCTCGCCGCCGGTGCGATGGCGTCGAAGATGCCGAGCAGCGCGTCGCTGTGCTGCTGGGTCGGCGCCGCACCGACAGCGTCGCCGGCGATCAGCTCGGCGTAATTGAAGTCGTCGCCGGTGTACATGCGCACGCCCGGCGGCAGGCGGCGGCGCATCGCGATTTCCTTGTCCTTGTCGAGCAGCGAGATCTTGATGCCGTCCACCTTGGCCGCATGCGCGTCGATGATGCCCAACGCGGTGTCCATCGCGGCATCGACGTCGCCACGACCCCAGTAGCCCTTGAGCGCCGGGTCGAACATGTCTCCGAGCCAGTGCAGGATCACCGGCTCGCGCGCCTGGGTGAGCACGCGGTCGTAGACACGCTCGTAGTCGGCCGGCCCCTTGGCCACACGAGCGAGCGCACGGCTGGCCATCAAGATCAGCTTGCCGCCGAGCTTTTCGATCGCCGCCATCTGCTCCTCGTAGGCACGAATCACGTCGTCGATGCTCCTCGCGGCCTCGGGCGCGAGGTGGTCGGTGCCGCAGCCGCTGGCGAGGAAAGCACCCGGCACGTCGCGCGCGGCGTCGATCGAGCGCCGGATCAGTTCGAGCGAGGTCGGCCAGTCCAGGCCCATGCCGCGCTGCGCAGTGTCCATCGCCTCCGCCACGCCGAGACCCATCGACCACAGGCGGCGCCGGTAAGCGATGGTGCTGTCCCAGTCGATGGCGCTGTCGAGCCAGGGGTCGTTGGTTGCGCGCGGATCGGCCACGACATGCGCGGCCGAGTAGGCGATGCGGCTCAGCTTGGTGCCGGGCGCGGCCGGTGTGAAGGCGCCTGGGCCACGCAGCGAACAGGGCGCGAGCGTGCCGTCGGCCGCAGGCAAGTTGATCGTGATCGTCATGGCTACAGCCCCAGCGACGGCACGTCGACCCAGCGCCGTTCCTGCCAGCTCTGCAGCGCCGCCTCGACGAGTTGCACGCCCTTCGCACCCTCGGGCAGGGTCCAGCGGTACGGCGCGTCCTCCGCGACGTGGCGGATGAAGGCCTCCCACTGGATCTTGAAACCGTTGTCGTAACTCTGGCTGTCCGGCACTTCCTGCCACTGGTCGTGGAAGTTCATCGTCTGCCTGACGTCCGGGTTCCACACCGGGCGCGGCGTCGTCACGCGGCTTTGCGCGCGGCAGTCCTGCAGGCCCGCGACCGCCGAGCCGTGCGTGCCGTCGACATGGAAGGTCACCAGGTCGTCGCGCCGCACCCGCGTGGCCCAGCTCATCGTCAGCTGCGCCACCACCGGCTCGCCGTTGTGGCCCTTGAGCTGCGCGGTCGCGTAGGCCGCGTCGTCGGCGGTGGCCTTGAAGGGCCGACCGGCCTCGTCCCAGCGCTTGTCGATGTGGGTCGCTCCCAGGCAGGTGATGGACTGCACCTCGCCGAACAGGTTGTCGAGCACGTAGCGCCAGTGGCACATCATGTCGAGGATCATGCCGCCGCCGTCCTCCTGACGGTAGTTCCAGCTCGGGCGCTGGATCGGCTGCAGGTCACCCTCGAAGACCCAGTAGCCGAAGTCGATGCGCACCGAGAGCATGCGGCCGAAGAAGCCGGCGCGGCGCAGCATGTCGAGCTTGCGCAGGCCGGGCAGGAACAGCTTGTCCTGCACCGCTCCATGCTTCAGGCCCGAGGCCTGCGCCAGCTTGCAGATCTCGACCGCCTCGTTGAGGTTGGTCGCGATCGGCTTCTCGCAGTAGACATGCTTGCCGGCGCGGATGGCCTGCGCCAGCAGGGTCGGCCGCATCTGCGTCGTGCCGGCGTCGAAGAACACCGTGTCGGCCGGGTTGCCGAGCGCCGCGTCCAGGTTGGTGCCGAAGCGCGCGATGCCATGGGCGCGCGCCAAGGCCTCGATCTTCTCGGCATTGCGGCCGATCAGCACCGGGTCAGGCATCACCCTGTCGCCGTTGGCCAGCGTCACGCCGCCCTGCGCGCGGATCGCGACGATCGAGCGGATCAGGTGCTGGTTCATGCCCATGCGGCCGGTCACGCCGTGCATGACGATGCCGAGGTGTCGAGTGGCCATGTGGGGCTCGCTTCCTTGCTTCAGTGAATGGGTTGCAGGCTCGCCCAGTGCGGCTGCGCCGCGCTGGCAAAGCCGGGGAGGTGCAGGCTGCGCAGGTCCAGGCGGCCGTCACGCACCGCCAGGCGAACGCGCCCGCCGCGTTCGGCGTAGAAGCCGGCGTGCGCGCGCAGGAACTCGACAGCCTCGGCCTCGGGCGCGACGCCGAAGCCGTCGACATAGTGGTGGCCGTTGCGCTCGATGTGCGCCACGCCCAGGCTGGCCGCGAGCAGCGTGTCCTGCTGCACCGCCAGGCCGGCCTGGCAGGTGAGGTCCTCGCCCGAGAGCAGCAGCCTGCGCGGCTCGCGCGCGACGCGTGCGGCGCTGTGCAGCGAGCGATACAGCCCCTTGCAGGCCTTGCTCGAGATGCCACGGTAGCCCAGCGCGAGGCCGCGCTCGAAGGCGTCGGGGGCGTCGTCGGATTCGTCGAGGATGACCGGCACGCCGATGCCCAGACCGTCGATCGGCTCGACCAGCGCCCGCGCGCGGGCGATCGGCTGCTCGAGCAGCAGCGTGCGCGACAGCAGCCGCTGCAGAGCGGGTTGCGCCGTCATCGCACGCCAGAAACGCCCCAGCGCCTCGCGATCGGCAAAGGTCTCGTTGCCGTCGAGTGTGACGCGCCAGTCCGCCGCGGCGCAGCGCTCGAGCAGCGCGGCGATCGCGGCCAGACGTGCCGTGTCGCGCTCGACGTCGCCGCACAGCTTGAGCTTGAAGAAGCGCAGGCCGTAGGTCGCGATCGCCGCCTCGAGCGTGGCCGGCAAGCCGTCATCCGGGTCGGCCCCGGGCTCGTCGACGCTCAGCCGATCGGCCAGACCCACCGTGTGGCGCACAGCCACCGCCTCGGGCGCGCTCAGCCCGAGGCCGGCGCTGTGCGGATCGCCAAGCACACCGGCGCGCAACCCGTCGCACCACGACCGTTGCGCAGCGTGCAGGGCCGCATCGGCCACCGCCTTGTCCAGTTGAGCGGGGCCGAACTGCGCCGCCAGGCGCGGCAGTCCGCGCACCACGCCCTGCGCGACGGCCACGCTGCCGGCCGCGTCCGACAGCTGCCAAGGCGTCAGCGCCGCGTCGGCGCCGAGGTAGGCCTCGCGCGCGATCCGCAGCGCCTCGCGCAGTTGCTCGAAGTTCTGCTCGTGCGTCAACGCCGGCGACTTGTCGAACCACTTGGGCACCATCAGCTCGGCCGCGGCGCCTTCGACACGCCGCCCACCGACCTCTGCGGCCACGCGCACGAAGGCCTGAGGACAGCGCGTCACCGTCGCGGCGCCGAAGCGAAACGGCAGGCGCAGCGTGACCGGGCGCTCGAACAGCTCGACGCTGCGCACACGCAGCCTCACCGCCTGGCTCACTGGATCGCCTCCCAGATGCCGCGCACATAGGCCGCGCTCGCGGCCGCGCAGGCGAGCGGCTCGGGCAGGTAGTCGAAGGGCTCGAGCGCGGTCCAGCCGCGGTAGCCCGCGGCGTGCAGCACGCGCAGCACCGGCGCCACCGGAGTGTCGCCCTGCCCCGGCCCGCGCCGGTTGCGGTCGTTGAGCTGCACGTGCGCGATGTGTCCGCTGCCGAGGTAGCGCGCCAGCAGCTCGGCCGGGTCGCGCGCCTCGGTCAGCGAGGCCGAGCTCAGGTCGAACATCGTGCGCAGCGCCGGCGAGCCGATGCGGTCCACCAGTGCCGCGGCTTCGGCCAGCGTGTTGAGCACCGGTGTCTCGGCGCGCGACAGTGGCTCGATGCAGTAGACGAGGCCGGCCGCTCGCGCACGCTCGGCCAGGTAGGCCCAGGCGTCCTCGCAGCGCGCCAGCGCGTCGGCCACGCTCTGTCCGGGCTGCGGCGAACGCTGCGCCGGCGAGCCGTGCACCAGCACCGGTGCGCGACAGGCGGCAGCGAAGTCGATCAGCCGCGCCAGCAACGACAGCGTGCGCGCGCGCAGCGCCTCGTCGGCCGTCGTCAGCGACAGGCCCGCGGGTTGCACCAGCAGCCAATGCAGGCTCGAGATCGCCAAACCGTGCTCGGCGGCGACGTGCCGGTACTGCGCCGCCTGCGCCTCGCCGAGCGTGGTCGGATCCGCGGCCAGCGTGAACGGCGCCAGTTCGAGGCCGGTGCAGCCGATCGCCGCGGCCAGGCGACACTGCTCGGCGAACGGCCGCTCGCGCAGCACCTCGTTGCACAGCGCGAGCTTCATGCGACGGCCTCGCGTCGCGCGCGCCGCAGCGTGACGAGCTTCCAGGCCACGGTGCCGATGATCAGTGCCGCGAACACGGCCGAGATCGGGCGCGTGAAGAACGGCGTCAGGTCGCCGTCGGACAGCACCAGCGCGCGGCGCAGGTTCTTCTCGAGCAGGTCGCCGAGCACGATGCCCAGCACCAGCGGCGCCATCGGGTAGCCGAAATGGCGCAGCCCGAAGCCGATCAGGCCGAAGGCGAGCATCACGTAGATGTCGAACAGCCGACCCGAGATCGCGAAGCTGCCGACCGTGCACAGCACGAAGATGATCGGCACGACCAGGTGCTGCGGCACGCGCAGCACCTGCACCAGCAGCTTGGTCAGCGTCAGGCCGTAGATCAGGATGCCGAGGGTCGCGAACAGCATCATCGCGACCACGTCGTACACGAACTGTGCGTTCTCGACCATGATCATCGGGCCCGGTTTGACGCCGTGGATGATCATCGCGGCCATCAGCACCGCGGCCGGCGCCGAGCCGGGAATCGCCAGCGTCAGCACCGGGATCACCGCGCCGGGCACGCAGGCGTTGTCGCCCGTCTCGGCCGCCATCAGACCCTCGATCGAACCCTTGCCGAACTCCTCGGGCGTCTTGCTCGCGCGCTTGGCCGCGGCATACGACGACCACGCCGCCACATCCTCGCCGACGCCCGGAATGATGCCCACGCCGGTGCCGATCAGCCCCGAGCGCAGGATCGTGCGCCAGTGCTGGACCACGTCGCGCAGCTTCGGGATCACGGTGTCGAAGGGGTTGATCCTCACCGGCGCTTGACGCGTCCTCATCGCCGTCAGCAGCTCGGCGAAGCCGAAGGCTCCGACCAGCGCCGGCACGAGCTGGATGCCGCCGGCCAGGTCGCGCACGCCGAAGGCGAAGCGCTCGTGGGCATACATCGGCTCCTGCCCGATCGTGGAGACGAACAGGCCCGCCATGCCCGCGATCCAGCCTTTGAGCGGGTCGTTGCCGGTCAGCGTGCCGGCGATGATGACGCCGAACAGGGCGAGCCAGAAGAACTCGTAGGCGCCGAACTTGAGCGCCAGATGGCCGAGGACCGGCGTGAAGCCGGCCAGCGCGAGCATGCCGATCAGCGTCCCCAGCACCGAGCCGGTGGTCGCGATGCCCATCGCGCGCCCGGCCAGGCCTTGGCGGGCGAGCGCGTAGCCATCCAGACACGACGCGGCCGAGGCCGGCGTGCCGGGAATGTTGAGCAGGATGGCCGAGCGCGAGCCGCCGTAGATCGCGCCGACGTAGGTGCAGATCAGGATCAACAGCGCCTGGTCGCTCGGCAGCTTGATCGTCAGCGTGGTCATCAGCGCCAGGCCCATCGTCGCGGTCAGGCCGGGCAGCGCGCCGATGACCACGCCGACCAGCGACGACAGCAGCGCGTAGAAGATCACCGTCGGCGTGCCGAAGTGGGCGACCGAGTGGCCAAAGGCGATCAGTCCGTCGAACATCTCAGGGCAGGCGCACGAGGAACACGCGCTCGAAGACAAGCACCACCACGGCGGCGGTCAGCACGCCGGCCAGCAGCGCGACGGCGACTCGGCGCCGCGGCTCGGCCTGCTCGGAGAACAGGCCGCAAAACGCGGTGACGAAAATGGCCGTCGCGAGCCAGAACGGCACCCGGCCCACCGCCAGCGCGGCGTAGCCGAGCGACAGCGCCAGCATCCCGCCGACGCGGCGGTTCAGCAGCGGCCCCGGCCCTTCGCCGGTGTGCCCCGCGGGCACGATGCCGCGCCAACCGCGCCACGCGAGCGCCGCACCGAGCACGACCAGCGCCCCACCGAACAGGCCCGGCACGAGACCCGGTGCGGAGTACAGCGTCGCGCCCATGGACTCGAAACGCTCCATGCGCCACGCGGCGACCAGGATCACCAGGCCAAACACCATCCAGCCCACTCCCCCGCGCAGGTCGGAGCGGGCGGCTTCACCGCCCCGGGACACTTCAGCTCCTCGTCAGGGCTTCGGGATGCCCACCGTGTCGGGCGATACCTTGGCCTTGCCGGCGGCCTGCTGCGTCCACGCGTAGGCCTGGATCGCCGGGAACACCGCGTTCTGCGCCACGTCGCCGGCCATCGGCGCGAACAGCGCGCCCCGGCCCTGTGCGTACTTCTTCAGCGCCTCGTTGTTGGCCATCTGCGAGGCCCACACCTTGTCGAGCGTGGCCGTCACCTCGGCCGGCACGCCCTTGGGCACAAAGATGCCGAAGTAGTTGATCGGGTCCCTGAAGCCCGGGATGAACTGCGACAGCGGCGGCACCGTGCCGAAGCCCTCGATCTCGAGCGGCTTGTCGCCCACCACCGCCAGCGGGCGGATTTTCTTGGCGCGGATCATGTCGGTCTGCTCGGCGGCCAGCTGCGTCGTCACCTGCGTCTCGCCCGACACCGTGGCCACCACCGCCGGGTTGCCGCCGTCGTAGGTGACGTGCTTGTAAGTCGTATTGGTGGCGCGCGCGATCGCCTCGATCGCCGAATGCCCACTCGAGTTGACGCCGGCCGTGGCCACCGCCACGGCACCGGGCTTGGCCTTCATCGCGTCGAGCAGGTCCTTCATCGTCTTGTACGGCGTGTCGGCGTTGACGCCGACCACCGCGATGTGCGCGACATTGAGGTACATGTTCCAGTCCTTGGCACTGGTATCGACCATGCCGAGCACCTTGTAGGTGCCCAGGTCCTTGGCCGCGCCCGCCGCCCAGGTGTAGCCATCCTTCGGCGCTTCCATCGCGTTCTTGGTGCCCACCGATCCCGAGGCGCCCGGCTGGTTCAGGATCACCACCTTCTGGTTCAGCGCCTTCTCGAGCTCGGCTGCGGTGACGCGCGTCACCTGGTCGGTCGAGCCGCCCGCAGCCCAGGGCACGATGATCGTGATCGGCTTGTTGGGTTGCCACTGGGCGTGCGCGGCCAGCGCGGCGGTGAACAGGGCTGCGGCCAGCACGGCCTTCGGGAACGAAGTCTTGGGCATCGTTGTCTCCTGGTTAATTCACCGAATGGTGAATCAGGCGGTGTCCTCAGTCCCTCAGGACATACCCGAGGATTACGTCGCACATGTGCGAGAGCCGCTCGCTCTTCGCCTTGGGCGACATCAGGTTGCGCCCGAAAATCGCCGACAGGGTGTGGTTGTTGCCGAGGTAGAAGTAGGACAGTGCTGCGATCGAGATGTAGAGTTGCATTGGGTCGATGCCGCCACGGAACACCCCCTCGGCGCGGCCGCGCTCGAGCACCTCACCCAGCGTCTCGATCAGCGGCGTGTTGAGCTGGCGCGCACGCTTGGAGCCCTCGAGGTGACGCGCGCGGTGCAGGTTGGCGCTGTTGAGGAGCGTCAGGAACTCCGGGTGCTCGAGGTAGTAGTTCCAGGTGAACTCGGTCAGCTTGCGCACCGCCTCGGCTGGCGGCAGGTCGGTCAGGTGGAGCTGCTGCTCGGCTTCGCGGATGCTGCGGTAGGTGTCCTCCAGCACGGCGAGGAACAGGCTGTCCTTGTTCTCGAAGTAGTAGTAGATCAGCCGTTTGTCGACGCCGGCGCGCTCGGCAATGGCCTCCATGCGAGCACCGCCCAGGCCGAGTTCGGAGAACTCGTCGCGCGCGGCCGTCAGGATGGCCTGCTGCGAGCGGTCGGCGTCGCGCGAACGCGCGTCCAGGGGCGAAGGCTTGCGAGGCATCGCGGCATAATTCTCCAACTGGTGAATTATGTCGACCCCACAAACCCGCACGCAAGGCACTGGCGACAATGCGGGCGTGACCACCGCCCCCACCACGCCCGGCGACAGCGAGACCCCGCGACGCCCCGTGCGCAGCTACGTGCTTCGTGCCGGCCGCATGGGCAGCGGCCAGACCCGTGCGCTCGCCGAGCTGGCGCCGCGCTTCGTGCTGCCCTTTGCCGCCACACCGCTCGATGCGCAGCGCACGTTCGGGCGCCGTGCCCCGCTCGTCGTCGAGATCGGCTTCGGCATGGGCCAGGCGACGGCTGCGATCGCGGCCGCGCGGCCCGGCGACGACTTCCTCGGCGTCGAGGTCCATGAACCCGGCGTCGGCGCGTTGTTGCAGCGCATCGACGAGCAGCAACTGACCAACCTGCGCATCGTCCGGCACGACGCGGTGGCCGTGCTCGGATCGATGATCGCGCCCGCCTCGCTGGCCGGCGTGCACGTCTACTTCCCCGATCCCTGGCCGAAGAAGCGGCACTGGAAGCGGCGCCTGATCCAGCCGCCCTTCGTGGCCCTGCTCGCCTCGCGCCTGGCGCCGGGCGGCCTGTTGCATTGCGCCACCGACTGGCAGCCCTATGCCGAGCAGATGCTCGAAGTTCTGTCGGCCGAACCGCTGCTGGCCAACAGCGCCGACGGCTACGCCCCCCGCCCGCCCTGGCGCCCCGAGACCAAGTTCGAGCGCCGCGGCCTCGCGCTGGGCCACGGCGTCTGGGACCTGTTGTTCCGGCGCGTCTAGCGACTCAGGTGCGCGACTTGCGGTACGGCTCCTCGAAGTCGAGGAAGTCCCGCTCGGCGAGTGCGTCGCGCACCCAGGCGGCCACGCCGGGCGCGGCCCAGACCCGATCGGCATAGGCCTGCGCATCGGCCGACAGCGGCAGGCCGTAGGTGCGAGTGCGCGCGACCACCGGCGCGTAGTACGCGTCGACGATGCCGAAGCCCCCAAACAGGTAGGGGCCGCCGCTGGCAGCCAGCTGCTGCGACCACATCGCGTCGATGCGGGCCAGGTCGGCCCGCACCGCGGCCTGTTCGGCCAGCACGCGCGCGCCGACTTCGGGCAGTGCCGCCTCGATGTTCATCGTGCAGTGACTGCGCAGCGCCGAGAAGCCGGCGTGCATCTCGCAGGCCAGGCTGCGTGCGCGGGCGCGCTGCAGCGGGTCGCGCGGCCACAGCGGGTGATCCGGGAAGCGGTCCGCCAGGGTTTCGGCAATGGCCAACGTGTCCCAGACCGAGAAGCCGTCGACCACGAGCACCGGCACCTTGCCCACCGGCGTGAAGCGCGCCAGGCGCTGGTAGAAGCCCGAGGCTGGCGTGAAGTCGAAGCGCAGCTTGATCTCCTCGAACTCGATGCCGAACTGGCGCATCAGCACCCACGGTCGCATCGACCACGACGAGTAGTTCTTGTTGCCGATCACCAGTTGAAGCATGGGCAGTCCTCCTTTGCAAGCGCGATGCTATCGGCCGACGAAGTTTCGAGTGATGCGCTTCGGTGATGGCTGTGATGCACGCCGCCGCGCGCTACGCCTTCCAGTCCACCCACCCGGTCCACGCCGTCAGCAGCACGAGCCCGCCGAACACGATGCGGTACCAGGCGAAGGCACTGAAGTCGTGCGTCGACACATAGCGGATCAGCCAGCGGATGCACAGCAGCGCCGACACGAAGGCAAACACCGTGCCGACCGCGAACATCGGCAGGTCGGCCATCGACAGCGCCCCGCGCTCTTTCCACACTGAATAAGCGCCGGCGCCGATCAGGGTCGGGATCGCCAGGTAGAAGCTGAACTCGGTGGCCGCCTTGCGCGAGAAGCCGAACACCATTGCGCCAATGATCGTCGCTCCCGAGCGGCTGGTACCGGGTATCAGCGCCAGGCACTGCACCAGGCCCACCTTGAGCGCATCGAGCGCACTCATGTCGTCGACCGTCTCGACCCGCGCGTGGCGCTGGCCCTCGAGGTCACGCTCGCCATAGGCCTTGCGGTGCCGCGCCTCCACCCACAGGATGATCACGCCGCCGACCACGAAGGCCAGCGCCACCGGCACCGGATGGAACAGATGCGCCTTGATCGCGCTGCCGAGCAGCAGGCCGAACACGACCGCGGGTGCAAAGGCGATCAGCACGTTGCGCGCGAAGCGCTGCGCCACCGGGTCGCGCCCGAGGCCGCCGAAGGTGCGCGCCAGGCGCTCGCGGTACTCCCAGATCACGGCGAACATCGCGCCGGTCTGGATCGCCACCTCGAACACCTTGACCGCGCTGCCGGTGAAGTCCAGCAGCGAGGCCGCGAGGATCAGGTGCCCGGTCGACGAGATCGGCAGGAACTCGGTGAGTCCCTCGACGACGCCCATCACCGCGGCCTTCGCCAGCACCCACCACTCCACGCGCACTCCCTCGCGCCGCGCACGCCCGCGGCAAAGGCGCGGATGATACCGGCCGGGTCTGCTGCCTCAGCGGCCCTCGACGAAACGCAGTTCGATGCCGCGTGCGGTGACCACGAAGTCGGCGCGCTCGAGGCCGGCGCGCTTGAGCGCCTCGCGCCGTTCGTCGTTGACGCGGTAGATCACGAAGTCGTCGAGCATCCGTTCGGCCAGCGCACCACCCAGGCGCGCCGCCTGCGCCGACAGCGGCGTGCCGCCGACGTCGAGCGTCAGCGCACTCACCTTCACCTGTGCCAGCCGCACGGTGGCGTCGCTCGGCTCGTAGCGCAGCCCGTGATCGAGCGCCAGCCGGCCGCCCAGGCTGCGGCCCGACAGGCGCTCCACCGCCGACAGTTCCAGTTCGGTCGCGATGCGGTTGCGCTCGGGCAGCATGCGCACCACCGGCCGCACCAAGCTCAGGTCCACCACCTCGAGCACACGCCGCTCGCGCGGAAACTGGCGCTCGATCAGGGTCTGCAGGTCGGCATGCGACAGCGTCAGGTTGCGCGGGCCGAGGCTGGCGCAGCCGGCGAGGGCCGCACCCAGCAACGCGGCCAGGGTGGCGACCGCGCCGCGGCGCGAAAGTCGGGGGTCGGGCCGCATCGGTGCTCCTCGGTCGTCGATGGACCGCACAACGCCCCCTTGGCGCCGCCGGATGACCGGCCGCGGGCTTGCGCTGGCGCAATGGCCCCGCGTTGACCCCGACCGGCGCGCTGGACTACATTACTGACCAGTCGGTCAGTAATTCGATGTCCACCGCCACGTCCCCCGCCCGTCAGCGCCGCAAGGACGCCCGCCCGCTCGAACTGCTCGAGGCGGCGCTGGCGCTGTTCGGCGAGAGGGGTTTCGCCGCCACCCGCATCGAAGAGGTAGCCCAGCGCGCCGGCGTCTCCAAGGGCACGCTCTATCTGTACTACCCGAGCAAGGAAGAACTGTTCAAGGCGGTGATTGCGCACTACCTGTCGTCGCGCATCGCCGACACGGCACAGCAGGTCGAGGCCTATCGCGGCGCGATGGGGCCCTTGCTGCAGGACCTGCTCGTCAGCTGGTGGCAGCAGACCTATGCCAGCCCGGCCTCGGCCGCGTTCAAGATCATCATCTCGGAGTCACGCAACTTTCCCGAGATCGCCGAGTACTACGTGCACCATGTCATCGAGCCCGGTTCGGCGCTGATCGGCGGCATCATCGGACGCGGCGTGGCCAGCGGCGAGTTCCACACCGACAACATCGAGGACGTGGTGCACTCGCTGGTACTGCCGATGGTGATGGTGTGCGCGCACAAGCACGGCCTGGGCGCCTGCTCGCACCACCACAAGATCGACGGCCATGCATTCATTGCGGCGCATGTGTCCTTGATCGTGCGCGGCCTGACGCACCGGCCGCGAAACTAGAATCGCGCCCTTCCCCCACCCGCCTCCTGCAAGCCTTCCTGCCATGGACCTCGAACAAGCGCGCTTCAACATGATCGAGCAGCAGATCCGCCCCTGGGAGGTGCTCGACCAGAACGTGCTGTCGCTGCTGGCCGCGGTGCGGCGCGAGGACTTCGTGCCGCCGGTCTACAAGGCGCTGGCCTTCGTCGACACCGAGGTGCCGCTGCCCGAGGGCCAGTGCATGCTGGCGCCCAAGGTCGAGGCGCGCCTGCTGCAGGAACTCAAGCTGCAGGGCCACGAGCGCGTGCTTGAGGTCGGTGCCGGCTCCGGCTTCATGGCTGCGCTGCTCGGTCACCAGGCGCAGCAGGTCGTCTCGCTCGAGATCCGCCCCGCGCTGGCCGCGCTCGCGCGCGCCAACCTGCAGCGGGCCGGCGTCGCCAACGTGATGGTCGGCGAGGCCGACGGCTCCAGGCCGGTGGCCCACGAGGCGCCGTTCGACGCCATCGTGCTGTCCGGCTCGGTGGCCGAGGTGTCGGCCGCCACGTTGACGCGCCTGAAGGTGGGCGGCCGCCTGATCGGCATCGAAGGCCAGGAACCGGTCATGCGCGCGGTGCTGATCACGCGCGTGGCCGAACACCAGTTCAAGCGCGTCGAGCTGTTCGACACCGTGGCGCCGCGCCTGTCCGGCTTCGGCGAGCCGTCGCGCTTCGCGTTCTGACATTGCAATTCAAGACCTTCATTTGGCATCTCGTCGCAGCACAGGGGCCGTCACCGCGGCCTGAGGCTACAACGCGCGCTTCACGAGAAACCGACCCACATCCCGGAGGAACCCCGCCCATGCCGCGCCGTACCCTGCCCCTGCTGTCCGCCGCCCTGGCCGCGAGCCTGCTGCTCGCGCTGCCGGCGCGCGCGCAGAGCCTGCAAGAGCTGTACGACGCGGCGCGCGCGTACGACGCCAGCTACCTGGCTGCGCGCGCGCTGGCCGACTCGTCGCAGTACCGCCTCGAGCAGACGCGTGCCTTGAGCCGCCCCAACGTCAGTGCGGTGGGCAGCATCACGCGCAGCGAGACCGACCCGCCGGCCTCGGCCACCAATCCGGGCGGCTCGAACATCGGCCTGACGACGAGCGCGATCACGCTCAGCGGCCGCCAGCCCTTGTTCAACCGCAGCAACAGCAGCACGATCAGCCAGGCCGAGCGCACGTTCGAGATCGCCAAGGCCGACCTGCAGATCGCCGAGCAGGACCTGATCGTGCGCGTCGCGCAGGCCTACTTCGACGTGCTGGTGGCCAAGGACGCGCTGGCCGCCACGCAAGCCAACAAGCAGGCCGCCGGCGAGCAACTGGCGTCGGCCAAACGCAATTTCGAGGTCGGTACCGCGACCATCACCGACACGCGTGAGGCCCAGGCACGCTTCGACCTCGGCACCGCGCAGGAGATCGCTGCCGACAACGACCTGCGCGCCAAACGCATCGCGCTGGACGTGCTGGTCGGCCGCACCAATGTCGAACCCAAGCCGCTGGCCACGCCGGTGGCGCTGCCGGCGGTGGTGCCAGCCAATGTCGAGGACTGGGTCGGCCCGTCGCAGAGCGGCCATCCCTCGGTGCGCAAGGCCCTGCTCGGCGCCGAGATCGCCAAGCTCGAGACCGAGAAGGCGCGTGCCGGCCACCTGCCCACGGTCGACGCGGTCGGCAGCCTCGGCTCCAGCCACGCCAACTACAACCGCCTGGGCGTCAACGGCAGCACGTCCAACGCCTCGATCGGGGTGCAGGTCAACGTGCCGATCTTCTCCGGCTACTCGGTGCAGAACCGCATCAAGGAAACGCTGGCACTCGAAGAGAAGTCGCGCAACGACCTCGAGGCCGCGCGCCGCTCGGTGGCGCAGGGCACACGCGTCGCCTACTTCGGCGTGCAGTCGGGCCAGGCCCAGGCCAAGGCGCTCGAAGCGGCCGAGGCCTCGGGCAAGCTGGCGCTCGAGGCCACGCAACTCGGCTACCGCGTCGGCGTGCGCGTCAACCTCGACGTGCTCAATGCCCAGCGCGACCTCTACAGCACGCAACGCGACCTGTCCAAGGCGCGCTACGACTCGCTGCTGGCCACGCTGCGCCTGCGCCAGGCCGCCGGTACGCTGCAGCCCTCGGACGTGAACGCGGTCAACGCGCTGCTCGCCAAGTAGTCCGCGCACCCGCGTAAAGCTGGGTAAATCCACCGGGGGCGGCGTCGCGCGCTTCAACGCGCGGCGCCGTTTTGCCGTTAGCCTCGGATCCTGGCGAGGAGACGGGCATGAGCACTCAACCCGCATTGCAGGCGGCGATCGCCGCCCAGCGCTTCGGCCTCGGCGAAGCGGCGATCGAGTCCAGCGTGGGCAGCGATCCGCGCGGCTGGCTGCGCTCGCAGATCGGCCCCGCCGACCCGCAACGCAATGCCGCCGGCGAGGCGATGCCGGCGGCAGACATCGGTCTGCGCCGCATGGCCGAGTTCCAGCTGCAGCGGCGTCAGCGCCGCGAACCGCCGCCGGCCATGGCGATGGGCGACAGCGCGATGCAGGACGCGCGCTCGGGCGAACAGCAGTTCGGCGAGCACTTTCGCAGCCTGGTGCAGGCTGACACCCGCGCTCGCCTGGGCACCGCCGCGACGACGACGCGCCCTTTCGCCGAGCGCCTGGCCCTGTTCTGGAGCAACCACTTCACCGTCTCGATGGCCAAGGCCAGCGCCCGCGGCCTGGTCGGTGCCTTCGAGCGCGAGGCGATCCGCCCACACATCGCGGGCCGCTTCGAGGACCTGCTGCGCGCTGCCGTGATGCACCCGGGCATGCTGCGCTACCTCGACAACGAGCAGTCGGCAGGGCCGAACTCCACGGTGGTCACGCGCCGCGCCCGCGCGGCCCGAAACGACGACCCGCAAGGCCCGCGCATCACCGGCCTCAATGAGAACCTGGCGCGCGAGGTGCTGGAGCTGCACACGCTCGGCGCGGCGTCGGCGCGCGCCGGCGTCTACACGCAGGCCGACGTCACCGCCTTCGCTGCGGTGTTGACCGGCTGGCGCGTGCCGCTGTACGCCTACGCGCCCGACATGGCGCCGCCGCGGCGCATCAACCTCAACGTTGTGGCACCGCTCGGTGCGGTGAGCCCGACGCGCTTCGAACCGGCGTGGCACGAACCCGGCGCCAAGACCGTGCTCGGGCAACGCATCCCCGAAGGCGTCGACGGCCTGTCGCGCGTGCTGCAGTTGCTGGCGCGCCACCCGGCCACGGCGAACTTCGTCGCCACCAAGCTGGCGCGCCACTTCGTCGCCGACGAGCCGCCGCCGGCCCTCGTCGAGCGCCTGGCGCAAACCTATCTGCGCAACGACGGCGACCTGCCCGGCGTCTACCGCGCGCTGATCGACGCGCCCGAAGCCTGGCAACCCGCGCTCGCCAAGCTCAAGTCGCCCGAGGAGATGGTGCTGTCCTCGGTGCGCGTGCTGCGCCTGGGCCACAGGGCCTTCGAGCGCCAGCCCGACGGCGGCGTGAGCCTGCTCGGCCAGCGCGTGCAGTCCGCGCCGTCGCCGGCCGGCTGGCCCGACCAGGCCGACGAGTGGCTCGGCCCGGACGCCGTGTGGAAACGCGTCGAGTGGGTCACTCGCGTCGCCGAGCGCGTCGGCGGCCAGGTCGACGCACGCGCACTCGCACAAGCCAGCCTCGGACCGCTGCTCAGCGCGAACACGGCCAAGCAGATCGAACGCGCGGCCGACGGCCCGCAGGCGCTGGCCCTGCTGCTGCTCGCCCCCGAATTCCAGCGCCGATAGGAGGAGACGACGCCATGACCAACCGCCGCCACATCCTCTCGGCCAGCGCCGCGCTCGCGGCCCTGCCCGCTCAGCTGGTCTTCGCGCAAGCACCGCGTGCCTCCGCTCCCGACGATCCGCGTTTCGTGTTCGTCCTGCTGCGCGGTGGCATGGACGGACTCGGCGCGGTGCCCGCCATCGGCGACGCCGACTTCGCGTCAGCGCGCGGCGCCCTCGCCGATTTCGGCGCTGCGCCGCTCGCGCTGCCCGGCACGCCGTTCGCGCTGCACCCCCACCTCGCCTCGCTGCACGCGATGTACCAGCGCGGCGAACTCGCGGTGGTGCACGCGACGGGCCTGGCCTACCGCGAACGCTCGCACTTCGACGCGCAAAAGGTACTCGAGTCCGGCGGCACACGACCCTACGAACTCGCCACCGGCTGGCTCGGTCGCAGCTTGGCAGCGCAAGGCCAGGCACCGCGTTTCTCCGGTCTCGCGCTGACGACCGCGGTGCCGCTGGTGCTGCGCGGCAGCGAGCGCGTCGACACCTGGGCCCCGTCGGCCCTGCCCGAGCCGACACCCGACCTGGTGGCGCGTCTGGAGATGCTCTACGCCGGCGACAGCGGGCTGCGCGAGGCGCTGGCCCGCGCGAAGGGGCTGCGCGAGCAGCCGGGCATGAACGCCGGCGTCGGCAACCCGCAGGGCCGCAACGCGGTGCTCGCGCTGGCGCGCAAGGCCGGCGAGATGCTCGCCGCGTCGCCCGGCCCGCGCATCGCGGTGCTTGAACTCGGCGGCTGGGACACGCATGCGAACCAGGCCAACCTGAACGGCGCGCTGGCCAACAACCTGCGCACGCTCGACGCCGGCCTGGCCGCGCTGCGCGAATCGCTCGGCACGGCCTGGAGCCGCAGCGTCGTGCTGGTGGCCACCGAGTTCGGCCGCGAGGTCGCGATCAACGGCACCCTGGGCACCGACCATGGAACCGGTGGCGCGGCCTTCGTGCTCGGCGGCGCGGTGGCCGGTGGCCGCGTGATCGCCGACTGGCCGGGCCTGGGCAAAGCGCAACGCTTCGAGGGCCGCGACCTGCGCGTGACGACCGACCTGCGCGCACTGATGAAGGGCGTGCTGGCCGATCACCTGAAGATCGCGACCAGCGCGATCGAGCGCACCGTGCTGCCGGGCTCGGGCGACGTGCGGCCCATCACGCCCCTGCGCAGCTGACGCACCCGTCCCACGGTGGGCCCCCTCCGGGGGCGGCCGCCGAGCGGCAGGGGGCCGTCACGCTACGGCCCCTGGTGCAACCCGGTCAGCAGCAGCGCAATGCGCTGTGCCATGCGCTCGTTGGCGCCGCGGTGGGCGGCCGCAAAGGCCAGCGCCTGTTCCACCCATTCGTTGCGGCGCTCGTCCTTGACCAGGGCCGCGGCACGCCTCGCCGCGCTGCCGATGTCCTTCATGCGCGCGGCCGCGCCGGCCTCGATCGCCAGCTGCGCAGCCTCCTCGAAGTTGAAGGTGTGCGGGCCCATCAGCAGCGGGCAGCCGCAGGCCGCGGCTTCGATCAGGTTCTGCCCGCCCAGCGGCTCGAAGCTGCCGCCGAGCAGCGCCACGTCGCTGGTGGCGTAGTACAGCGGCATCTCGCCCATCGAGTCGCCGATCCACACGTCGGCCTGGGTGGCCTCGGGCGGCGGCCGGTCGGTCCACTCGCTGCGGCGCATCGTCTTCAGGCCCGAACGCTCGAACAGGTCGGCCACCTCGTCGAAGCGCTGCGGGTGGCGCGGCACGACGATCAGCAGCGGCCGCGGCTCGGCCAGGCCCTGCCAGGCCTCGAGCAGCGGCGCCTCCTCGCCTTCGCGGCTCGACGCCATCAGCACCACGCTGCGCGGCAGTTGCTGGCGCCACTCCAGGCCGCGGGCCAGCAGCTTGGCCGGCGGCGTGGCGTCGAACTTGGTGTTGCCGCAGACCTCGACTGCGCGCGCACCCATCTCGCGCAGGCGCTGCGCGTCGCGCGCGGTCTGCGCCAGGATGCGCGTGAAGCCCAGCAGCGCCGGCACCAGCAGGCGCGCGAAGCGCCGGCCCTTGCGCTGACTGCGCGCCGACAAGCGCGCATTGGCCAGCACCATCGGAATCTGCAGCGCCTGCGCGCGCGCCATCACGTTCGGCCAGACCTCGGTTTCCATGATCACGCCCACCGCCGGCCGGTAGCGCTTGAGAAAGCGCCGCACCGCACCCGGCGTGTCATACGGGAACCAGGCGTGGTCGTCCTCGGGCTTGAGGATGTCCAGTCCGGCCTGCACGCCGGTCGCGGTGCTGCAGGTCAGCAGCAGTCGCATGTTCGGGATCTCGCGCCGCAGCGCCTCGACCAATGGCGCGGCGGCCTTGTTCTCGCCGTAGGACACGGCGTGCACCCAGACCACGCCGCCCTTGCCGCGACGCGGCGGTAGTTCGTAGTAGCCCAGGCGCTCGCCCAAACGCTTGCGATACACGGGCTCCTTGCGGCCACGCCACCACAGCCGCGCCAGGTACACCGGCGTCAGCAGGCGCAGTGCTTGGGAGTAGAGCCAGCGGAGCAGGACTGACCTCCCTCAGGCCAGCGCCGGGCCGCCCCAAGCGGCCTGAGCTCCCCTCGGGGGACGCGAGCGCAGCGAGCTAGGGGCCGACATTCAGTGGGCGGCCGCGGCGATCTTCGCGTCGGGCTTGACCGACTTCAGCGCCGCCATCATCACGCCCTCGATGCGGTGCAGCGCTTCTTGCGTGTGGCCCTCGAAGCGCATCACCAGCACCGGCGTCGTGTTGCTGCCGCGGATCAGGCCGAAGCCGTCGCTCCAGTCGATGCGCAGGCCATCGATCGTGTTGACCTCGGCGCCGTCGAACTTCAGGCGCCCATCGGCCACGCGCGCCTGCAGCTCGGTGACGAGGCGGTGGTGCTCGCCTTCGGCACAGGGCACGTTCAGCTCGGGCGTGTTGAAGCTGGTCGGCAGCGCATTGAGCACCGCGCTCGGGTCCTTCGAGCGCGACAGGATCTCCAGCATCCGCGCCGCGCAGTAGGTGGCGTCGTCGAAACCGTACCAGCGCTCGCCGAAGAAGATGTGGCCGCTCATCTCGCCGGCGATCGGCGTCTTCAGCTCGGCCATCTTGGCCTTGATCAGCGAGTGGCCGGTCTTGTAGATCATCGGCACGCCGCCGGCGGCGCGGATCGCCGGCGCGAGGCGCTGACTGCACTTGACGTCGTAGATGATGGTCGCACCGGGCACGCGTTTGAGCACGTCGGCCGCCAGCAGCATCAACTGACGGTCGGGGTAGATGATCTGGCCGTCCTTGGTGACCAGGCCCAGCCGGTCGCCGTCGCCGTCGAAGGCGATGCCGAGTTCGGCGTCGGTGGCCTTGACGCGCGCGATCAGCTCGGCCAGGTTCTCGGGCTTGCTCGGGTCCGGGTGGTGGTTCGGGAAGTCGCCGTCGACCTCGGAGTACAGCTCGTCGACCGTGCAGCCGATCGCGCGCAGCACCGTCGGCGAGGTGGCGCCCGGAATGCCGTTGCCCGAGTCGACCACGATCTTCATCTTGCGCGCCAGCTTCGCGTCGCCGGCGATGCGCGCGATGTACTCGGCCGTCACGTCCATCTTGCCGATGCGGCCCTTGCCCTTGGTGTAGTCCTCGTGCTCGATGCGCCGGCGCAGCACCTGGATCTCGTCGCCGTAGATCGCGCGGCCGGCCATCACCATCTTGAAGCCGTTGTAGTCCTTCGGGTTGTGGCTGCCCGTGACCTGGATGCCCGAGCGGCAGCCGTGGCGGCCGCGCGTGGCGGCCACGTAGTACAGCATCGGCGTGGTCACCGCGCCCAGGTCCACCACGTCCAATCCGGTCGAGGCCAGGCCGCGCATCAGCGCGCCGGCCAAGCCGGGGCCGGACAGGCGCCCGTCGCGCCCCACCGCCACCGCCTTCTCGCCGGCCTTGAGGGCCTGCGAGCCGAAGGCCCGGCCCAGGTGCTCGGCGAAGGCCTCGTCGATGGACTTGCCCACCACCCCGCGGATGTCGTAGGCCTTGAAGATGGTGGCATCGGCGTGCATGGGGTGTCGGTTCCTGCTCGTGGGTCGCGAGGCATTGTAGGCAGCAGGTTCCGCGCCGCTGGCCGTCCGTCGCCCCAGCTGTCGATCCATCCATCAGGGCCTCGTGCCCTGTGGCGCCCTGCCTACACTGCCGCCCCATGGCACTCGACCGCGCCCTGCTGCGCGCCTCCTGGCGCTCCTGGTACGCCAACGACCTGCGGGTCGTCGGCCCCGGCTGGCTGCAATGGCTGTGGACGTCAATCTTCAGCTGCGCCATCGGCCTGGGCTTCTTCATGCTCGGCCTGGGCTTCTCGCTCATGGGCAGCAGCCGCTGGCCAAGCGCCGCCGGCCTGTGGCGCTGGTTCATGGCCAACATGGGCATCGCGCTGACGATCGGCTTCACGATCCACGCCATGTTCTGGGTCCTGCAGCGCATCCTCGGCGGCGACCGCATCCGGGGCTTCAGCAACCCGATGCGCGGCCTGTTCTTCGGCGGCGTGC
The DNA here is from genome assembly GCA_022841885.1 of Aquincola sp. GTDB lineage: Bacteria > Pseudomonadota > Gammaproteobacteria > Burkholderiales > Burkholderiaceae_C > CADEEN01. Next base: position 68,511 of record JALHQP010000006.1, read on the forward strand.
CGCTGGTGGGCACGATGATCGGCTGGCCGCTCGGCGCCTGGCTGGTCGGCACCCGCAGCTGGTTTCCGCTCGATCGGCCGGCCACCATCGTGGCGTCGTTCGTGATTGCGCTGCTGCTGTGCTTCATCTTCTACTTCCACTTCGACTCGAAGGCACGCCAGATCGAGGCCGAGAAGCGCGCCGCCGAAGCCCAACTGCGCCTGCTGCAGGGCCAGATGGAGCCGCACTTCGTGTTCAACACCCTGGCCACCGTGCTCGGACTGATGGACGCCGGCGACACGCCGCGCGCACGCCAGATGCTCGAGGCCTTCATCGACTACCTGCGTGCGTCGCTCGGCAAGCTGCGCAGCGGCGACAGCACACTGGGCGACGAGCTGGCGATGGCCGAGGCCTATCTGAGCCTGATGCAGCACCGCATGGGCGAACGCCTGGCCTTCGACATCGCCCTCGAGGACGAGACCCTGCGCCGCGCCGCGCTGCCGCCGCTGCTGCTGCAACCGCTGGTGGAAAACGCCATCCACCACGGACTGGAACCCAAGGTCGAGGGCGGACGCGTGCGCGTGAGCGTGCGGCGCGACGGCCCACGCCTCGTGATCGAGGTGGCCGACGACGGCCTGGGCGCCACCGCCACAGCCGCGCGCCGCGCCGGCACCCAGGGCAACGGCGTGGCGCTGGCCAACCTGCGCGAGCGCCTGGCCTCGCGCTACGGCAACGACGCCAGCATCACGCTCGACCTGCGGCCCGACGCCGGCGCCCGCGCCACCCTGCAACTGCCGCTGGCGGCCGTGCCCGCATGACTGCGCCGACCGCCCTGATCGCCGATGACGAACCGCACCTGGCCCAGGCGCTGCAACGCCAGCTCGCCACGCTGTGGCCCGAGCTCGCCATCGTGTCGGTGGCGCGCAACGGCCTCGAGGCTGCCGAGGCCATCGAGCAGCGGGCACCCGACATCGCCTTCCTGGACATCCAGATGCCCGGCCTGACCGGGCTGGAGGTGGCGCAGGGCATCGAGAACGGCCGCACGCGCGTGGTGTTCGTGACCGCCTTCGACGAGTACGCGGTACAGGCCTTCGAGCAGAGCGCGCTCGACTACCTGCTCAAACCGGTGAAGGCCGAGCGCCTGGCGCGCACGGTGGAGAAGATCAAGGCCCAGCTCACGAGCCGAGTGTCGAACAGCGACGCAGCGCTCGCCGCCGCGCTGCAGCGCCTGCTGCCGCGGGCACAGAAGCAAACCCCACCGCTGCGCTGGATCCGCGCCAGCGTCGGCGAGCTCACGCACCAGATCGACGTGCGCGAGGTGCTGTACTTCGAAGCCGACGAAAAATACACCGTGCTGCGCACGACCTCCGGCGCCGAGCACCTGATCCGCACCCCCATCGTCGAACTGATCGCCCAGCTCGACGGTGAGCAGTTCTGGCAGATCCACCGCTCGACCGTGATCAACGTCGAACACCTGGCCGGCACGCGGCGCGACGAGACGAGCCGCCTCTTCGTGCGGATGAAGGGGGTCGAGCGGGAGCTGCCGGTGAGCCGCGCGTACGTGCCGTTGTTCAAGGCGATGTAGGGTCCACTGCGTCACGCTGCCAACGACAGCACCCGGCCAGAAGGAACCGTCGATCGAAGCAAAACGAAGGTCGGGAACCTGGCAACAACCGGTCGCTTGGCAACGCAAGCCGGCAGGCTGCACTCGACCCACTGGGAGTGCTAGGCACCAGCGGTCGCAGCCTCGTCAATGTGGCTGGCAACGGACCTTCAACTCGCATTGAGCGCGGATGGCACCCGGCCAACTGCAGTCGCGCGCCAGTGGCAGCTTGCGGCTGACCCTGGCCCGCGAGTCGCCCGCGCGGCGCCTCGTGCATGTGCATTTCCCAAAGGCGGGTTTCGAGCTGAGCGAGCCCAAAAAGCCTGATCCATTGCGCTGCCTTGGCTCAGGTCAGGGCGTGCCCATTGCCTCCCGCCAACGCATTGCGTCGTGGATGCGGTGCCGCGCGCTCGGGTGGTGGAAGAACACGAACTCCTCGACGGCGCCTGGATCGGGCTTGCGGTAGTCCGAGAGCTTGAGCATCACCTCGGCAAAGCCATGCGGCTCGCGGGCCAGGTTCAGGCCGAAGCGATCGGCCTCGATCTCCTGCGTGCGGATGATTGTGTTGAAGACCGGCGTGGCCGCCAGCATGAAGACCGAGAACACCGCGGTCAGCAAGGGCAGGCTGGCCACGT
>JALHQP010000007.1 GCA_022841885.1 Aquincola sp.
CCGCCCGCCGCGACGGCGCAGCCGCTGGCCCCGCGCGCCCAGGCCAGGGTGGTCGGCGGCTCGACGATCACCCAGCAACTGGCGAAGAACCTGTTCCTGTCGGGAGAGCGCACGGTGCTGCGCAAGGGTCAGGAGTTCGTGCTGACCTTCGCGCTCGAGGCCTGCCTGTCCAAGCGCCGCATCCTCGAGATCTACCTGAACAACGTCGAGTGGGGCGAAGGCCTGTTCGGCGCCCAGGCCGCAGCGCGCCACTACTTCCGCACCGACGCGGCGCAGCTCGGGCCGTACCCGGCGGCCCGGCTGGCGGTCATGCTGCCCGCCCCCAAACGCTTCGAGAAGCGCATGGGCTCGGGCTACCTGGCCTCGCGCGCTGGCACCGTGGTCGCGCGCATGGGCGACGTGGAACTCCCGTGAACGCCGCGACCGCCGAACTCGCCGCCGCGGCCGCGCGCTTCGTGGTCGAGGAGGGGCTCGAGTACGCGGCGGCCAAGCGCAAGGCCGCACGCGCGCTGCCCCCCGCCCGCGGCGGTGGCCGCACCGAGCTGCCGAGCAACGAGGCGGTGGAGGACGAGGTGCGGGCGCATATCGCCCTCTTTCACGCCGACACGCAGCCGGCCGAGCTCGCCGCGCTGCGCCGCGTCGCGTTGCGCTGGATGCAGCGGCTTCAAGACTTCCGTCCGCATGTCGGCGGCGCGGTCTGGCGCGGCACGGCCACGCGACTGTCGGCCGTGCACCTGGACCTGTTCGCCGACGATCCCAAGTCGCCCGAGATCGCGCTGATCAATCTCGGCGTCGACTACGACGTCGCCGACGGCGGCGCCGGACGCCGCGGCGAGCCGCTGTCGGTGCTCGGCGTGACCGAGCGCTGCGCCGAGCTGGGCGCATGGGTCACCGTGCACCTGGCCCTGCGCGACCACGACGACCTGCGCGGGGCGTTGCTGCGCGACGCCGCCGGCCGCAGCTGGCGTGGCGACACCCGCGCCCTCGAGCAGCGCCTGGCCGAAGAAGCAGCCGCGGGGCCGGGCCGATGAACCGTAGGCACCTGCTGTGGGGCGGCAGCGCGGCCGCGGCGACGCTGGTTGGCGTCGGCGCCTGGTTCTGGCGCGAACGCGGCGACGCTCCCACCAGCGACCCCTGGTCGCTCGTTTTCGACACTCCCGACGGCAGCCGCCTTGCGCTGGCCAGCCTGCGGGGCAGACCGCTGGTGATGAACTTTTGGGCCACCTGGTGCCCTCCCTGCATCCGCGAGATGCCCGCGCTCGACCGCTTCCATCGCGACTTCAGCAGCAAAGGCTGGCAAGTACTCGGCATCGCAGCCGATTCTGCCGACAAAGTGCGAGATTTCCTGTCCAAGACGCCGATCAGCTTCCCGATCGCGGTGGCCGGTTTCGGCGGGGTCGAGCTGTCGCGTCAACTCGGCAACCTGAGCGGTGGCCTGCCGTTCACGGTGGTCTTTGACCGGCGCGGCGGCGTGATGCACCGGCACATGGGCGAGACCCGCTACGACCAGCTTGCGGGCTGGGTCCAGGGTAATTCTTAGGCCAATTCCACTGGAACCGCCGCCATCGGCGGTCAAATGGCTTAGAGTGCGGGCCTTCGCCGCCCGCGCTCCGGGCGGCCGGCGGCCACCACAGGGCCGCTCGTCCGATCAACGTTGGCCGCCCGCATGGCGGAATCGGGGCATCAGACCCCGCGGAGGAACAAGACAGTGGACCTGCGCAAGCTCAAGACCCTGGTCGACCTGGTCTCGGAGTCGAACATTGCCGAACTCGAGATCACCGAGGCCGACGGCAAGGTGCGCATCGTCAAGGCGGTGCCAAGTGCCGGCGTGCCGATGGCCGCCCCGATCGTGATGGCCGCCCCGGTGGCGGCGCCACCCACCGCGGCCAGCCGCGCTGCGGAAGCCGCTGCCGCGACCGCCGCCGAGGAGGCCGCTGCCGAAGAGAGTGGGCACATCGTCAAGTCGCCGATGGTCGGCACCTTCTACCGTTCGGCCAGCCCGGGCGCCAAGCCGCTGTCGGAAGTCGGCCAGACGGTCAAGATCGGCGAGCCGCTGTGCATCATCGAAGCCATGAAGATCATGAACGAGATCGAGGCCGACGAGGGCGGCACGGTCACCAAGATCCTGGTCGAGAACGGCCAGGCGGTCGAATTCGGCCAACCGCTGTTCTTGATCGATCGCCGCGGCTGAGCCGAGCGCCCCATGTTCAAGAAGATCCTGATCGCGAACCGCGGTGAGATCGCGCTGCGCATCCAGCGCGCCTGCCGCGAGATGGGCGTCAAGTCGGTGGTCGTGTACTCGGAGGCCGACCGCGACGCCAAGTACGTGAAGCTGGCCGACGAGGCGGTGTGCATCGGCCCGGCCCAGTCGGCGCAGAGCTACCTCAACATGCCGGCGATCATCTCGACCGCCGAGGTCACCGACGCCGAGGCGATCCACCCCGGCTACGGCTTCCTGAGCGAGAACGCCGACTTCGCCGAGCGCGTCGAGCGCAGCGGGTTCGTCTTCATCGGCCCGACACCGGAGTCGATCCGCATCATGGGCGACAAGGTGTCGGCCAAGCAGGCGATGATCAAGTCCGGCGTGCCCTGCGTGCCCGGCTCCGAAGGTGCGCTGCCGGAGGATCCGAAGGAGATCGTGAAGATCGCGCGCAGCGTCGGCTACCCGGTCATCATCAAGGCTTCCGGCGGCGGCGGTGGGCGCGGCATGCGCGTGGTGCACACGGAGGCAGCACTGCTGCACGCAGTGGCCACCACGCGCGCCGAAGCTGGCGCCGCGTTCGGCAACCCGGCCGTTTACATGGAGAAGTTCCTCGAGAACCCGCGCCATGTCGAGATCCAGGTGCTGGCCGACGAGCACAAGAGCGCGGTCTGGCTCGGCGAGCGCGACTGTTCGATGCAGCGGCGCCACCAGAAGATCATCGAGGAAGCGCCAGCGCCGGGGATCCCACGGCGAGTGATCGAGCGTGTGGGCGACCGCTGCGCGGCGGCCTGCAAGAAGATCGGCTACCGCGGCGCAGGCACCTTCGAGTTCCTCTACGAGGAGGGCGAGTTCTACTTCATCGAGATGAACACGCGGGTGCAGGTCGAGCACCCGGTGACCGAGCTGGTGACCGGCATCGACATCGTGCAGATGCAGATCCGCATCGCTGCCGGCGAGAAGCTGCCGTTCACGCAGCGCCAGATCCAGATGCGCGGCCACGCCATCGAGTGCCGGGTCAACGCCGAGGACCCGTACAAGTTCACGCCGTCGCCGGGCCGCATCACGATGTGGCACCCACCGGGGGGCCCGGGCGTGCGCGTGGACTCGCACGCCTACACCAACTACTTCGTGCCGCCGAACTACGACTCGATGATCGGCAAGATCATCGTGCACGCCGATACGCGCGACCAGGCGCTGGCGCGCATGCGCACCGCGCTGTCGGAAACGGTGGTCGAGGGCATCCAGACCAACATCCCGCTGCACCGCGAGCTGATGGCGGACGCCAAGTTCGTCGAGGGCGGCACCAGCATCCATTACCTGGAAGGCTGGCTCGGCCACCACAAACGCTAGGCGCCGGCTGATGCATGAACTGGTGCTGCGCGTGGGCGAGGCGCTCGTCGAGCCGGTCAGCGACGCGCTCGGCGACGAACTGGGTGCCCTGGCCGTCTCGGTCGAGGACGCCGATGCCGACAGCGACGCCGAGCAGGCACTTTTCGGCGAGCCCGGGCTGCCGGCGCCGCGGGGCGCCTGGCAGCAGTCGACGGTGCGCGCGCTGTTCGCCGGCGAGACGGAGGCCACCGACGCCGCCACGCTGCTGCTGGCACAGGACTGGGCCTGCAGCGTGCGCGTGCAGGCGCTGCAGGCCGTGCCCGACGAGGACTGGGTGCGCCTGACGCAGGCCCAGTTCACGCCGCTCGAGATCACGCCGACGTTCTGGATCGTGCCGAGCTGGCACGAGACGCCGGCCGCCGCCGAACGCGTGATCCGGCTCGACCCGGGCCTGGCCTTCGGCACCGGCACGCACCCGACGACGCGCATGTGCTTGCGGTGGATCGCGCGCCACGCAGCGCCTTGGGTGCGCGTGCTCGACTACGGCTGCGGCTCGGGCATCCTGGCCATCGGCGCGGCGCTGCACGGTGCCCGCGCCATCGACGCGGTTGACATCGACCCCGCCGCGGTGGAGGCCACGCGCGCCAACGCGCTGGCCAACCGGGTGTCTTTGCGCGCCGCGCTGCCCGAGGCGGCTCAGGGCCGCTACGACCTGGTGCTTGCCAACATCCTGGCGCAGCCGCTCAAGCTGCTGGCCCCGCTGCTCGGCGCCCACCTGGCGCCCGGTGCGCCGCTGGTGCTGGCCGGCATCCTCGAACGCCAGGCCGACGAGCTGCGTGCCGCCTATGCCCCCTGGTGCGCGATCGAGGTCGCCGACCAAGAGGACGGCTGGGTGCTGATGACCGGCAAGGCGGACGAGGCCGCGCGATGAGCCTGGCCACGCGCTGCAACGCCTGCGGCACGGTGTTCCGCGTCGTGCAGGACCAGCTCAAGGTGTCCGAGGGCTGGGTGCGCTGCGGGCGCTGCGGCGAGGTCTTCAACGCGCTCGAGGGCCTGTTCGATCTGGAGGGCGCGTCCGGCCCGATCGGCTTGGCGCGCGAGCCGGCCGCACCAGCGCCGCCGGTTGGGGACACGCCCGCGCAGGCGCCCGAGCCCGTTGCGCCGCCGGCCGCCGCCGCAACGCAGCGAGCCGACGACGACGACGCGCCCACGACCGCGATCGACACGCAGGTCGACTCGCGCACGGACTCGGCCTTCACCGCATCGCCCCCGGACAGCCAGTACCGGCTGCATCTCGTGGACAGCCAGGTGCCCGAGGAAGCGCTGTCGGCCTTCGACGACGCCAGTCCGGAGCCGACACCGAGCTTCCTGCGCGACGAGGCGCAGGCGGCCCAGTGGCGACGCCCGCGCGTGCGGCGCGCGCTGGTCACGCTGGCGGCCTTGCTGGCACTGATCCTGGTCGTCCAGGTTGCGGTGCAGCGGCGCGACGAGTTGGCCGCGCGCTGGCCCGCGATGGCGCCGGCCCTGGTCGCGCTGTGCGGCCTCGTCGGCTGCGCGGTCGAGGCGCCGCGCTCGCTCGACGCGCTGGCTGTGGAAAGCAGCGGCCTCACGCGTGTCGAAGGTGCGCCTCTGTACCGCCTGCAGGTGGCACTGCGCAACCGCGCGACCGCGCCGGTGCTGACACCGGCGCTGGACCTCACGCTGACCGACCTGCGCGGCGAGATCGTCGCGCGCCGTGTGCTTTCGGCTGCGGACTTTGGTGGCAACGTGCCGGTCCGGCTGGCCGCAGGCGCCGACTGGTCGGTCAATGCGCTGCTCGATCTCGGCGACACGCGCGTGGCGGGCTACACCGTCGAGCTCTTCTATCCCTGAACCCTCGCCCTGAAAGAACCTCATGCCTGCACTGATCTGCGGCTCGCTCGCCTTCGACACGATCACCAACTTCCCCGGCCGCTTCGCGCAGCAGATCCTGCCCGAGCAAGTGCACATCCTGAACGTGTCGTTCGTGGTGCCCACGCTGCGGCGCGAGTGGGGCGGCTGTGCCGGCAACATCGCCTACACGCACAAGCTGCTGGGCGGCGAACCGGTGATCCTGGCCGCGCTCGGCAGCGACGGCGACGAGTACCTCGCACGCCTGAAGTCGCTCGGCATGGACACCTCGTCGCTGCTGGTGGCGGCCGACGAGCACACCGCGCAGTGCATGATCATCACCGACCAGGGCAACAACCAGATCACCGCTTTCCACCCGGGCGCGATGAGCGTGGCCCATCGCGCACGCGTGCCGACGCGGCAGGAGCGCGGGGACCTGGCGATCGGCATCATCGCGCCCGATGGCCGCGAGGCGATGGCCGCGCACGCGCAGCAGATGCACGAGGCCGGCATCCCCTTCATCTTCGACCCCGGCCAGCAGCTGCCGCAGTTCGACGGCGCCGAGCACCGCGAGATGCTGGGCATGGCGCGCTGGGTGGCCGTGAACGACTACGAGGGCCACATGCTGTGCGAACGCACCGGCGAGTCGCTGGAGTCGATTTCGCGACGCGACAACATCGACGGCATCGTCGTCACGCTGGCCGAGCAGGGTTGCGACGTGTGGCAACGCGGCAGCGTCACGCGCGTGCCGGGCGTCAGAGCCGAGGCGGTGGTCGACCCGACGGGGTGTGGCGATGCCGTGCGCGCCGGCCTGCTCTACGGGCTCGAGCGCGGCTGGCCGCTGGCGCGCGCCGCCGCGCTCGGCAACCGGCTGGGCGCGATCAAGATCGCCCAGCGCGGTGGGCAAAATCACCGCTTTGAGCGCTCTGCATTGAACCTGTAGCTTTTGTCGCAGGCGGTCTGAGGACCGCAGGACTACAGTGCCGCGAAGAACTCGTTTCGTTTCGCGCAATGGACTCGCTTCAATGGCTCTGGATCGCCGGTGCGGCCCTCGCGGGTGCAGCCAGCGGCGTGTCGGTGTGCCATTGGCAGATGAGCCGCACGATCGAACTGCTGCGCCAGCGCATCGAACGCGCGGAGCAGGCGCGCAATGGCGCCATCGAGCGTTCGGCCCAGGCGCGCGAACAGATCGCCCAGCTCAACCAGGCCATCGCGGCGATGCGGCGCACGCACAGCGCGCGTGCCGCTGCCAGCATCGCCGCACCGAGCCCCGAAGAGCGGCGCGCGCGCGCGGAGAAGGCACTGTCCGAGGCACGCCCAGACGACGCGACTGCAGCGTCGTCGCGGCCGGAGCTGCCGCAGGCCTTCCGCGACACCGAGGTGCTCGAAGGCAAGCCCTGAGCCGATCGCCGCCATCGAGGTCCTGAAAGAACAAACCCGGCCGGAGCCGGGTTTGCCGTTTCTGACGCTTCACTCCCCACGGACCGCGCAAGCGCGGCCCGTCGGAAGCAGCCCGCCTCAGGGCTTGTTGCCCGTCGGGAACGGCCAAGCGGCCGCGGGGCTCAGCGTCGTCTTCGCTGCAGGCGCTGCAGGGGCCGCAGCCGCTGCCGCTGGAGCCGCCTTCTTTGGAGCCGACTTCTTTGCAGCAGGCTTCGCCTTCTTCTTGGCAGCCGGCTTCTTGGCAGCCTTCTTGGCAGCCGGCTTCTTCTTGGCAGCCGGCTTCTTCTTGGCGACCTTCTTGGCCGCCTTTTTCTTTGCCGGGGCCTTCTTCTTGGCCGCGGGCTTCTTCGCTGCCTTCTTGGCCGCCGGCTTCTTGGCCGCCGGCTTCTTGGCCGCCGGCTTCTTGGCGGCCGTCTTCTTCTTGGCGGCCGGCTTCTTGGCGGCGGCCTTCTTGGCCGGGGCCTTCTTCTTCGCAGTTGCCATTTCGATCTCCTTGATCAAGTTGCAAAAGCACCGCAACGGTCGAGCTCGACTTCTCGCGGCGATTCACTGCCCTGGCTGATCCGGCCTTGCGGCCGGGGTCCCGATGCAGTGAACGGGGGTGCAGTGATTGGCTTCGGCTCTTTTCCGGATTCCGGCGGCCTCATACCCCCCACTGCGGGTTCTTGATCTCTCAGCGAGCGACTGGCTCTGCGACCAGCTCACTCTTCAAACTTCACAAACTCCAATCATTCCCACGAAAGCGCGCCACCTGACTGGTACTCGATCACGCGCGTCTCGAAAAAATTGCGTTCCTTCTTCAGATCGATCATCTCGCTCATCCACGGGAACGGGTTTTCTTCGTTCGGGAAGAGCTCCTCGAGGCCGATCTGCGTGGCACGCCGGTTGGCGATGTAGCGCAGGTAGCCCTTGAACATCGAAGCATTCAGGCCCAGCACGCCGCGCGGCATGGTGTCCTCGGCGTAGCGGTACTCAAGCTCCACCGCCTTCAGGAACAGGGCCTTGATCTCGGCCTTGAACTGCGGCGTCCACAACTGCGGGTTCTCGAGCTTGATCTGGTTGATCAGGTCGATGCCAAAGTTGCAGTGCATCGACTCGTCGCGCAGGATGTACTGGTACTGCTCGGCCGCACCGGTCATCTTGTTCTGGCGCCCCAGCGCCAGGATCTGCGTGAAGCCGACGTAGAAGAACAGGCCTTCCATCAGGCAGGCGAAGACGATCAGGCTCTTGAGCAGCGTCTGGTCGTTCTCGGGCGTACCGGTGTGGAAGTGCGGGTCGCTGATGGCCTCGATGAACGGGATCAGGAACTCGTCCTTGTCGCGGATCGACGCCACCTCGTGATAGGCGTTGAAGATCTCGCTCTCGTCCAGGCCCAACGACTCGACGATGTACTGGTAGGCGTGGGTGTGGATCGCTTCTTCGAAGGCCTGACGCAACAGGAACTGGCGGCACTCGGGCGCCGTGATGTGGCGGTAGGTACCGAGCGTGATGTTGTTGGCGGCCAGCGAATCGGCGGTCACGAAGAAGCCGAGGTTGCGCTTGATCAGGCGGCGCTCATCCTCGGTCAGGCCGTTGGGATCCTTCCAGGTCGCGATGTCGCGCGACATGTTGATCTCCTGCGGCATCCAGTGATTGGCACAGGTGGCGAGGTACTTCTCCCAGGCCCACTTGTACTTGAACGGCACCAGCTGATTGACGTCGGTCTGGCCATTGATGATGCGCTTGTCGGCCACGTTGACGCGGCGCGCGCTCGATGCGGCAACCGGCTGCGCATCAGGGGACTTCTGAAGGGCCGACGCTGCCACGGACCGCAGATCGCCGAGAGACGGCTTATCGTGCACAGGGCTCGCAGTGCGGAGGGGCGGTGGCGTCTTGCTGCTGACGTTGTCTTCCCAGACCAGCATGTGTTCAGTGGCTTTCTATGGTCGCGGATTATCGGAGTGTTGCGCACGAACACCAAGCACTTCTTGACATTCGCGCGTCCACGTTGTTGCGCTCAAGCATCGTCGTTCACTGACACGCTTCGCATGTCGGATCGTCGACGGCGCAGAACTTGATGTCGGTCGCAGCGGCAGCGCCGTCGAGTTGCGCACGCGCTTGCGCAGCCACCGCGTCGAGCGCAGAGAGGCCACCGCCCGACGACGACGACACGGCGTTGTGCGTGCTCTTCGTCACCGTGCTCATCTCGACATGCGAGGCCGCCTTGGTACGCAGGTAGTAGGTGGTCTTCAGGCCGCGCAGCCAGGCGAGCTTGTAGGTGTCGTCGAGCTTCTTGCCCGACGCGCCGGCGATGTAGATGTTGAGCGACTGCGCCTGGTCGATCCACTTCTGGCGCCGCGACGCGGCCTCGACCAGCCAGGTCGCCTCGATCTCGAACGCCGTCGCGTAGAGCTGCTTGAGCGACTCGGGCACGCGGTCGATCGGCTGCAGCGAACCCTGGTAATGCTTCAGGTCCATCACCATCACGTCATCCCACAGGCCCAGGGCCTTGAGGTCGCGCACCAGGTATTCGTTGACGACGGTGAACTCGCCCGACAGGTTGGACTTGACCGACAGATTGCCGAACGAAGGCTCGATCGACGCGTCGACGCCGATGATGTTGGAGATGGTGGCCGTCGGCGCGATCGCCACGCAGTTGCTGTTGCGCATGCCGTGTTCGGCGATGCGCGCACGCAGCGAAGCCCAGTCCATCGTTTCCGACATGTTCACGTCCACGTAGCCGCCGCGCTGCTCGGCCAGCAGCTTGAGCGAGTCCTGCGGCAGGATGCCGCGGTCCCACAGCGAGCCGCGGTAGCTCGAGTAGCGACCGCGCTCAGCGGCCAGCTCGGTGCTGGCCCAGTAGGCGTGGTAGCAGACGGCTTCCATCGAGCGGTCAGCAAACTCCACAGCCTCGGCGCCCGCATACGGCAGCTTCAACTGGTACAGGCTGTCCTGGAAGCCCATGATGCCCAGGCCGACCGGGCGGTGGCGCAGGTTGCTGTCGCGCGCCTTCTTGACCGCGTAGTAGTTGATGTCGATCACGTTGTCGAGCATCCGCATCGCGGTGGCCACGGTCTTCTTCAGCTTGGCCTGGTCGATCGCTCCGTCCTTCAAGTGCTGCACCAGGTTGACCGAGCCGAGGTTGCAGACCGCGATCTCGCTCTCGTTGGTGTTGAGCGTGATCTCGGTGCACAGGTTGGACGAGTGCACCACGCCCACATGCTGCTGGGGGCTGCGCACGTTGCAGGCGTCCTTGAACGTGATCCAGGGATGCCCGGTCTCGAACAGCATCGACAGCATCTTGCGCCACAGGTCCTTGGCCGGCATGCGCTTGAACAGCTTGATCTCGCCGCGGTCGACCTTGGCCTCATAGGCCGTATAGGCGGCTTCGAAGTCCTTGCCGAACTTGTCGTGCAGGTCGGGGCAGGTGGACGGCGAGAACAGCGTCCACGGGCCGCCCTCCATCACCCGCTTCATGAACAGATCCGGAATCCAGTTCGCGGTGTTCATGTCGTGGGTGCGGCGACGATCGTCGCCGGTGTTCTTGCGCAGGTCGAGGAACTCCTCGATGTCCAGATGCCAGCTCTCGAGGTAGGCACAGACCGCGCCCTTGCGCTTGCCACCCTGGTTCACCGCCACCGCCGTGTCGTTGACCACCTTCAGGAACGGCACCACGCCTTGGCTCTTGCCGTTGGTGCCCTTGATGTAGGAGCCCAGCGCACGCACGTTGGTCCAGTCGTTGCCCAGGCCGCCGGCGAACTTGGACAGCAGTGCGTTCTCCTTCAGCGCCTCGTAGATGCCGTCCAGGTCGTCGGCCACGGTGGTCAGGTAGCAGCTCGACAGCTGCGAACGCTGCGTGCCGGCGTTGAACAGCGTGGGCGTGCTCGACATGAAGTCGAAGCTCGACAGCACCTCGTAGAACTCGATCGCGCGCGCCTCGCGGTCGATCTCGTTCAGCGCCAGGCCCATCGCGACGCGCATGAAGAAGGCCTGCGGCATCTCGATGCGCACGTCGTCGATGTGCAGGAAGTAGCGGTCGTACAGGGTCTGCAGACCGAGGTAGTCGAACTGCAGGTCGCGCTCTGCCTTCAGCGCCGCACCGAGGCGGGCCAGGTCGTACTGCGCGAGCTTGTCGTCGAGCAGCTCGGCCGCGATGCCCCTCTTGATGAAGCCCGGGAAGTACTCGGCGTAGCGCGACGCCATCTCGGTCTGCATGACTTCGCCGCCCAGGATCTCGCGGCGGATCGTGTGCAGCAGCAGGCGCGCGGTGGCGCGCGTGTACGCGGGCTCCTTCTCGATCAGGGTGCGTGCGGCGAGGATCGAGGCCTTGTAGACCTCGTCGATCGGCACGCCGTCGTACAGGTTGCGGCGTGTCTCTGCCAGGATCGGCTCGGGCTTGACGTCCGCACCCAGACCGGCGCAGGCGGACTCGACCAGCAACTGCAGGTGGCCTTCGTCGAGTGGCACGCGCTCGCCGCGGTCGACCACGTGCAGCGCGGCCGCCGCCGGCTTGGCTTCGGTCTTGGCCTGCTTTGCGCGTTCCTGCGCACGCCGCTCGCGGTACAGCACATAGGCGCGCGCCACCTCGTGGTGGCCGCCGCGCATCAGGCCGAGCTCGACATGGTCCTGCACGTCCTCGATGTGGAAGGTGCCGCCGCCCGGACGCGAGCGCAGCAGCGCGCGCACCACCGCCTCGGTCAGACCGTCGACCGTCTCGCGCACGCTGGCCGACGCCGCACCCTGGGTGCCGTGCACCGCCAGGAAGGCCTTCATCAGCGCCACCGCGATCTTGTTCGGCTCGAAGACGACCACCGCACCGTTGCGGCGAATGATCTGGTAGCCCTGATAGGCACTGGCTGCGGGGGCATCGCCTGCAGCAGCAAGGAACTGCGGCGCATGCGTCGGGCTGGAGACGACAGTCTGCATAGGGAAGAACTCCGGTGCGATGACCTCACGCGCCAGCCAGGCCGGCGTGCGAGGGGTCGGTTCGAAAAAGACACGCGATGCCCGAGCGGTCGACGTGTCGAAACATGTGGAAAAGATGTGGAGAGCCGGTGGAGTGCACGTGGATCGCGGACACTAGATCTGGGGGCCCGACCGGTATTAAAGCACTAGCGGTAGTGTAGTCGCTGCGTAGTTGCCCGGATGGTGCATCCAGCTGGTTCGATCCCTCAGACGCTCGCCACGACCGTTTTCCAGCGCACGCCGAGCGCACGGGCGAGCCAGCGCCAGCGAAAGCGCGCACCGGGATCCTGCTTGCGCCCCGGCGCGACATGCTCGTGGCCGACCACTTCGGCCAGCCCGTAGCGCCCGGCCAGCGAATGCAGCAGGCGCAGCAAGGCGCGGTACTGCGCACGCTCGAAGGCCTCGCCCTCCAGGCCTTCAAGTTCGACGCCGATCGACCAGTCGTTGCACTCGTCGCGCCCATTCCAGCGCGACGCGCCGGCATGCCAGGCGCGCTGGTCGCAGGACACGAACTGCAGCACGGCACCGTCGCGCCGCACGAAGAAGTGGGACGACACGCGCACGCCGACGAGACGCTCGTAGTAGGGGTGCGCGCCGGTGTCCAGCCGGTTGGTGAAGAGCTCCTGCACGGCGTTGCCGCCGTACTCGCCGGGCGGCAGGCTGATCGAGTGCACGATCGCCAGCGACGGCAGCACACCCGCCGGCCGGGCGTTGAAGTTGGGCGAGCGCACGCGCCTGGCATGGCACCACCAGCCGCCGTCCCAGCTTGCGCGCTTCAAGGGCGGCCCATGGATCTCAGTCGGCGTCGTTGCCGGCCACGACCACCCCCAGGCGCGCCATGCGGTAGCGCATCTGGCGCAGCGAAAGGCCCAGGCTCGCGCCGGCCGCGGTGCGGTTGTTGCGGTGGCGCTCGAGCGCGCGCGCGAGGATGTCGCGCTCCACGGTGTCGAGATAGGCCTCGAGGTTGTCGGGCAGCGCACCCTCCACCGGCAACGCCGGCGCCGCGCGCGCCGCGGCCAGGCGCGCCGCCACCTCGTCGGGATCGCTCTCGACGACCAGATCGACCGCGAGGCCGAGGTCGGCACGCTCGATCGCCTCGCCGGAGGACATCGCCACCGCCCGGTGCAGCAGGTTCTCGAGCTCGCGCACATTGCCGGGGAAGGTGTGGTGCGTCAGGTCGTCAAAGGCGTCGCGCGCCAGCACCGGCGGCGGCCACTGGCCGGCATCGCGCGCGATGCGCTCGAGCACCGCAGCGCAGATCGGCCCCAGGTCCTCCATGCGCTCGCGCAACGGCGGCACGCGGATCTGGATCACGTTCAAGCGGTAGAACAGATCCTGGCGGAAGCGCCCCGCGGCCACCTCCTCGGCCAGATCCTTGTGCGTGGCACTGACGATGCGCACGTTGACCGGCGACTCGACCACCGCGCCCACCGGCCGCACCGAGCGCTCCTGGATCACGCGCAGGAGCTTGCTTTGCATCGCCAGCGGCAGGTCGCCGATCTCGTCGAGGAACAACGTGCCGCCATGCGCAGCCTGGAAGAAGCCCTCGCGGTCCTCGTTGGCGCCGGTGAACGCACCCTTGCGATAGCCGAAGAACTCGGCCTCGAGCAAATGCTCCGGAATGGCACCGCAATTGACGGCGATGAAAGGCGCGGCGCCGCGCGCGCTGACATCGTGGATCGCGCGCGCCACCAGTTCCTTGCCGGTGCCGGACTCCCCCTGCACCAGCGCCGGGGCCATGCTGCGTGCCACCTTCTCGATCAGCGTGCGTACCTGTTGCATCGCCATCGACTTGCCCGACAGGCGACGCAGGGCGGCCGGTACCGCATCGGCTCTGGCCGGTTCAGCCCGCTTGGGCGCATCCTCTGGCGCGACGCGGCCCTCGGGCAGCGCCGCACTGGGCAGACTCGACGGCACGACGGTCGGCGCCGACTGCGGCGCGCGACCGAGCGCCGAGGCGACGACCGAGCGGAACTGGCGCAGATCCACCGGCTTGGTCAGGTAGTCGTAGGCGCCGGCCTTCAGCGCCTCGACCGCGTTCTCGGCCGATCCGTAGGCGGTGATCACGATCGCCTTCTCGCGTCGCACCGGCTGTTGCTGCTCGATCCACGCCAGCACGTCCAGGCCGCTGCCGTCGGGCAGGCGCATGTCGGTGATGACCGCGCTATACGTACGGTCCTTCAGTTGCTGCAGCGCCTGCTCGACCGTGCCGGCGGTCTCGACCTCGTAGCCCTCGCGCAGCAGCGTCAGTTCGTAGAGCGTGCGCAGATCGGGCTCGTCGTCGATCACGAGCAGGCTGTAGTGGGCGGAGGCGTTCTGGCTCACGAAGGGGTCAAGGCGGTCAGGGCAGCAGGCGATCCTGGTTCGGCGTCGGTGCGGCGGTCGCCACCCGCATCATCACCACGAACTCGTTGCGGTGCGGCGCGTCGGGCGGATGCTGCCAGTAGTCGATGCTGCCGCCGTAGCGCTCGCACAACTCGCGACAAATATACAGGCCGAGTCCGGTGCCACGGCTGCGCGTCGAGAAGAAGGGCTCGAACAGGAAGGGCTCGATGTCGGGCGGGATCGGGTCGCCGTCGCTGGCCAGCGAAAGGCGCGCCTGGCCGCCACCGCGCGTCTCGGCCACCAGCGCGATCGCACCGGGCCGGTCGCTGGCGTAGCGGCGCGCGTTGTCGAGCAGGTTGACCAGTACGCGGCGCAGGTGCTCGGCGTCGAACAGCACCGGCAGCGGGTCGTGCGGCAACTCCACGCGCAAGCGGCTGCCGGTGCCCAGCGCCACGTGGCTGGTGCGCGCCCAGTCGGCGACGATGCGGCCAACCTCGGCCCCCAAATCGATCGGCCGCGGATTGGCACCGGCCCCCGGCGCCACCTCCATCACGTCGTCGACGATGCGCTTCAGGCGCTCGACGTTGTCGGCCACCATCGCGGTCAGCATCTGCTGCTCGGCGGCATTGCCCCCCTCCTCGCGCAGCAGCGCGTTGGCCTGTGCGATGGCGGCCAGCGGGTTGCGGATCTCGTGGGCGATGCCGGCCGACACGCGGCCCATCGCCGCCAGCTTCTCCTGGCGGTTGCGCGCCTGCACGCTGCGCAGGTCCTCGAGAAAGAGCACGCAGAACACCTCGCGGCCGCCGCCACTGCCGCCACCGCTCGAACGCGGCCGCGTGAAGCGCGCGCGCAGGCGCAGGCTGCGTGCGTGCCCGGCAGCGAAGGGCAGTTGCACGTCGCGCGCGCCCTCCGGCCAGGCCAGTGCTTCGAAGGCGCTGGTCACGCGCTCGGCCAGTTCGCGCCAGGCCGGCTCGTCCTGCAGCTGGAACGGCGCCGGCGGGCCCATGCCGTGCGACGCGAGCAGGCGCCGCGCCGCGGGGTTGGCGGCGCGAACGCGTGCACGCCGGTCCACCACGAGCACGCCATCGGCCATCTCCTCGATCACCAGGCGGTTCAGCTGCGCCTGCTGGCGCGCCAGCTCGAGACTGCCGCGGGCCGTCTGCTCCTCGCGCGCCAGGCGCGCGGCCAGTTCGCCAGCCAGCAGCGTGATGACGAACAGCCCGATGCCGGTCAGGCCGGCCGGCAGCAGCGCCGACGTCGGGTCGGCGCCTGCGAGGCCGGCCTTCCAGGCCGACGCCAGCAGGATCAGCGAGGCCGCCGCGGCGGTCGCCACGGCCGGCAGGCGCGGTGTCAGCACGCCGGCCATCAAGGCCGGCAACACCAGCAGCGGCGTGTAGTTGAAGGTCGGCGAGGGGGCCAGCAGGTGCAGCGCGGAGAACGCGAGCAGGTCGATGCCGATCGTCGCCGTCCATTGCCGGCGCGACATGCGGGTCGGCGCCGGCGAGCCTGCAGCCCGCCGACGGAAGCGCGGCAGGATCCACAGCGTCAGCGCCTGCACCGCGTAGGCCAGGCTGATGAGCCCGCCGGTCAACGAGCGCGAGCCCACCACCAGGCCGACGATCTGCGCCCCGAGCAGGGCCAGGCCCAGCGCCGCGCGCGCCCCGACGAAGATGCGGTACATGCGTTCGAAGCCGCTCTCGCCGGCGCCGACGATGCGCCGCGCCTGGCGCGCCAGGTAGGGGCTGTCCGCCGGCAGCGACGTGGCGCTCCAGTCAGGCTGCTCGGAGCGTTCGCCGCGGCTGTCGGGCGCTTCGCCCACGGGCGCCCCCTCGAGCCCGGAGCCCATCGCGTCGAACAGCGACTCCTCGGTCAGCGTCGCCGAGAACTCGGGCTCGTCATGCCGCCGGTCAGCGCGGCGCCGGTCGCTGGGCCGTCGCCGCTCGGCGGCCGACGAGCCGGAGCTCATGGGCCGCCGGACCGCGGCCCGGCCTCGCGGTGCGCCGGGCTGCAGTAGCTCAACGCTCCCGCGTGCACGGCCTCGCTGCGTGGCAGGTGCACGCCGCAGTGCGCGCAAGCCACCATGCCCTCGGTCTGCGCCGCCGGCGGCGTGCCGCGCGGCGGGGGACCCGCCCGGTCGCCTCGGCGCGAACGGCCGAACAGCATCCACAACAGCAGCAGCACCGCGATCAGCAGGATCACGAACTTCACGCGCCACCCCCGCGCTTGAGCACGACCTCGAGCACGAAGCGCGCGCCGACATAGGCCAGCAGCAGCAGCAGCGCACCGGCGTAGACCCACCGTGTGGCCTGGCGGCCGCGCCAGCCGCGCAGGTGACGCCCGCCGATCAGCACGGCGAAGGTGGCCCAGCCGAGCAGCGACAACACGGTCTTGTGATCGAGCCGCCATTGCGGCAACAACAGCGCACCGAGAAGCAGCGCCGCACTCAGCACCACGAAACCGACTTCGACGAAGCGAAA
Organism: Aquincola sp.; assembly: GCA_022841885.1. GTDB lineage: Bacteria > Pseudomonadota > Gammaproteobacteria > Burkholderiales > Burkholderiaceae_C > CADEEN01. The sequence goes on from JALHQP010000007.1 coordinate 16,588, forward strand.
GGTCAGGCGCTCGAGCTGCAGCAGCGGCAGCGGGCTCGCGGGCAGGCGCCCCGGGGAGGGATGCGGTGCGCCGCGCAGTCGCCGCTCGGCGCCGTCGAGCAGCCAGGCGTGCAGCACCGCCACCGCGAACAGGCCATACGACACCACGCCGAGCAACCAGTGCAGCGGCAGCCAGGCCGTGCCCGCACCGGCATGGGGCCGGGCCTCGCCGGGATACATGGCGGCCAGCAGCACGGCGATCGCCGCCGAGGCGGCCAGCAGCAGCCGCACCGCCGGCACCGGCAGCAAGCGGCTTTCGACCGCGTGCACCGCGATCACGATCCACATCGTGGCCGACAGCGCGGGCGCAAAGCCGAACCGCGCGCCGATCTGCGCGCTGCCGTAGCCCACGACGTCCAGACACAAGGCGGCGCCGTGCGCCAGCCAGCCGATGGCCAACGCGACGTCGGGCCACCGCGTGTGCACCTGCACGGGCCACGCGGCCACCGTGTACGCCAGCATGGCCAGCAGGCCGAGCACCCAGGGCAAGGTCAGGCCCATGCCGAGACGGGCAGTGCGAGGTGCGTCGCTACACTCATGCGGTCAGTTTACTTTCGTCGCGCGCGCCGCCTGGCGCCTGGCGATCTTTCGCATGGCTTCTGCCCTCACCGACCGCCTGTCGCGCCTCGTCAAGACGATGCGCGGACAGGCGCGCATCACCGAAAGCAACGTCGCCGACATGCTGCGCGAGGTGCGCATGGCCTTGCTCGAGGCCGACGTCGCGCTGCCGGTGGTGCGCGAGTTCATCGCCCGCGTCAAGGACAAGGCGCTCGGCCAGGAGGTCGTGGGCTCGCTCAACCCCGGCCAGGCCCTGGTGGGCATCGTGCACAAGGAACTCGCGGCGACGATGGGCGAGGGCATTGCCGACATCGACCTCGCGACGCAGCCGCCGGCGGTCATCCTGATGGCTGGCCTGCAAGGCGCCGGCAAGACCACCACCACCGCCAAGCTGGCCAAGCACCTGCTCGACAAGCGCAAGAAGAAGGTGCTCACCGTGTCGGCCGACGTCTACCGGCCGGCCGCGATCGAACAGCTGAAGACGGTGACGAAGCAGGCGGGTGCCGAGTGGTTCCCCTCGGCCCCCGAGCAGAAGCCGCGCGAGATCGCGCTGGCTGCGCTCGACCACGCCAAGCGCCACTACTTCGACGTGCTGCTGGTCGACACCGCCGGGCGGCTGGCGATCGACGAGGCGCTGATGGCGGAAATCCGCGAACTGCACGCGGCGCTCAACCCGGTCGAGACCCTGTTCGTGGTCGACGCGATGCAAGGCCAGGACGCGGTCAACACCGCCAAGGCCTTCAAGGACGCGCTACCGCTGACCGGCGTGGTGCTGACCAAACTCGATGGCGACTCGCGCGGCGGTGCCGCGCTGTCGGTGCGGCAGGTGACCGGCGCGCCGATCAAGTTCGCCGGCGTGTCGGAGAAGATCGACGGCCTGGAGGTCTTCGACGCCGAGCGCCATGCCGGCCGCGTGCTCGGCATGGGCGACATCGTGGCCCTGGTCGAGGAGGTGCAGAAGGGCGTCGACCTCGACGCTGCCAAGAAGGTCGCCGACAAGCTCAAGTCGGGCGACGGCTTCGACCTGAACGACTTCCTGGTCCAGGTCTCGCAGATGAAGAAGATGGGCGGCCTGTCGGGGCTGATGGACAAGCTGCCCTCGCAGCTCACCGCCAAGGCCGGCCAGCTCGGCCCGGCCGACATGGATCGTGCCGAGCGCGACGTACGACGCATGGAAGGCATCGTCTGCTCGATGACGCCCGGCGAGCGCCGCAAGCCGGAGCTTCTCAAAGCCAGCCGCAAGCGGCGCATCGCCGCCGGCGCGGGAGTCCAGGTGCAGGATGTGAACCGCCTGCTCAACCAGTTCGAGCAGATGCGCGGCATGATGAAGAAGATGCAAGGCGGCGGCCTGGCCAAGCTGATGCGCCGTTTCGGCGGCGCCGGCGGCTTGGGCGGGCCCGGCGGCCCAAAAGGACTGCTACGCTAGTCCCGGGTATTCCCCGCCCCGGTCGTTACTCTTTGGGATGGCGGCCCCCGGCGTCCCGCCTTATCGTCTTGCCCTAATGGGGGCCCCCGGCCCCTGCGCCAGCTGAGTTGAGCCATGTCGTTGGATGTCTTGTTGCTCGCAGGTGTGGTCGTGCTGATCGGCCTGGTGGCGTATTTGGTGCTGCGCAGCCGTCGGCAGCGCGTCGACCCGGAAGGCCTCAGTAGCCGCCGCGCCCGCGAGGACGTCGACACGGTGGCCGCCTGGCCGCCGGAGGTGACGCGGCTGCTGACCAGCGGCGAGCGTTCGGCCAACGAAGTTCTGACCAAGGCCCTGCCCGAGTGCCTGGTCTTTGCCCAAGTACCCCTGGCCCGTTTCATCAAGGTGCCGCGCCGTCACTCCTATGCCGAATGGCTGACGAGGGTCGGCCACCTGTGCGCCGACTTCGTGATCTGCGACCGTGCCTCGCTCGTGCTCGGCGCCGTGCTGCTGCAGACCATGCGCGACAGCGAGCGCGCCGGCCGCCGGCGTGCGCGCATGACGCGCGTGCTCAAGGCCGCCGGCGTCAAGGTCTTCACGTGGCGTGAGGAGGCGCTGCCCGACGCCGTGACGGCGCGCGACCAGATCATCCAGCGCACCGGCGTGCCGAGCACCACACCGGTGGCCGCCGACGCCGGGCCGTCGCGCGGGCAACGCCCCAGCACCGAGTCGACGGGCATTCCGCTGCCCGAGGTGGTGTCGGTGTCGACCGACGACGGCCCGAGGCTCGAGCCGCCGCCGTCGACCTGGTTCGACGACCTCGACAGCGGTCGCATGCCGCTCGACCCGGGGCAACGCCAGCAAGGCGGCCAGGGCCGCTGAGCGGCCGCGTTCAGGTCAACAGGGCCTGGGCGAACTCGCGCGCGTCGAAGGTTTCGAGATCCTCGAGCGTTTCGCCGACGCCGATGAAGTGCACCGGCACGGCGCCAGCGGCGCGCTCACGGGCCCACAGGGCGATCGCCGCGAGCACACCACCCTTGGCGGTGCCGTCCAGCTTGGTGATCACCAGACCCGTCAATCCGAGCGCGTCGTCGAAAGCCTTGACCTGGGTGAGGGCGTTCTGGCCGGTGTTGCCGTCGACAACCAGCAGCACCTCATGCGGCGCCCCGGGCTGTGCCTTGGCGATCGTGCGCTTGATCTTCTTCAGCTCTTCCATCAGGTGCAGTTGCGTCGGCAGCCGCCCGGCGGTGTCGGCGATCACCACGTCACAGCCACGCGCACGCCCCGCCGACACCGCGTCGAAAACCACCGCAGCCGGGTCGGCGCCTTCCTGGCTGACGATCTCGACCCGGTTGCGCCCGGCCCAGACGGCCAGCTGCTCGCGCGCCGCGGCGCGAAAGGTGTCCGCCGCAGCCAGCAGCACCTTCTGGCCCCCCTCGGCGAGATGGCGTGTGAGCTTGCCAATGGTCGTCGTCTTGCCGGCTCCGTTGACGCCGACGACCATCAGCACCGTGCACCCGGTGGCCTGCAACTCGAGCGGGCGCTGCAACGGTGCCAGCACGTCCGCCAAGGCCTCGGCCAGAAGTTGCTTGACTGCCTCCGGTTCGGTTGCGCGGGTGTCCTTGACCCGGCGCTTCAGGTCCGCGAGCAAGTATTCGGTGGCCTTGACGCCAGCGTCCGCCATCAGCAGCGCGGCTTCGAGTTCCTCGTACAGCGCGTCGTCGATGTGCGTGCCGGTGAACACCTGGGCGATGCTGCTGCCGGTGCGGCTCAGTCCCGCCGACAGGCGACCGAGCCAGCTGCGGCGCTCGGTGGGAGCGGGCGGCGGCGCGGGTTCCGCGGACTTCTTGCGGAAGAAGCTGAACATGAGATGGGCGAGCCGGCCGCGGTGCAGTGCCTCGCTATAATTGCGGGCTCAGGCGCTTTAGCTCAGTCGGTTAGAGCGACGGAATCATAATCCGCAGGTCCGGGGTTCGAATCCCTGAAGCGCCACCAGACACCCGGCCCGACGGCGCGCAAGCGCCTCGGGCCGTTCTGTTGTTTTCACAGCCACTGGATCTACACCATGAATCGCTGTGTCCTCGCCCTGCTCCTGACCCTGGCCGCCGCACTGCCGGCGCAGGCCCAGCGTGCCTTCGAGCGCAACGCCTTGCGCGGTGAACTGGTGATCGTGGCCCCGCCCGAGGCACGGCTCAACGGCAGCTCGGTGCGTTTGGCGCCCGGCGCACGCGTGCGCAACCCGCAGAACCTGCTGCTGCTGTCGGGTAGCCTGCTCGAGCAGAAGCTGCTGGTGCACTACACGCTCGATGGGCAGGGCCAGGTGCAGGACGTGTGGATCCTCAGCGCCGCCGAGGCGGCCAGACAGCCCTGGCCGAGAACGCCCGCCGAGGCGCAGACCTGGATCTTCGACCCGACGCTGCAGCGCTGGAGCAAGCCGTGAGCGCGGCCGGCAAGAAAGTCTTCATCAAGACCTTCGGCTGCCAGATGAACGAGTACGACTCGGACAAGATGGCTGACGTGCTGCGCGCGGCCGAGGGCTACGAGCCGACCAGCGACGTGGAGCAGGCTGACCTGATCCTGTTCAACACCTGCTCGGTGCGCGAGAAGGCGCAGGAAAAGGTGTTCTCCGATCTCGGCCGGGTCAAGCACCTGAAGAGCAAGGGCGTGCTGATCGGCGTCGGCGGCTGCGTCGCAAGCCAGGAAGGCGCCGCGATCGTCGAACGCGCGCCCTACGTCGACCTGGTGTTCGGCCCGCAGACCCTGCACCGCCTGCCGCAGATGATCGACGCGCGCCGGCGCGCAGGCCGGCCGCAGGTGGACATCAGCTTCCCGGAGATCGAGAAGTTCGACCACCTGCCGCCGGCACGCGTCGAGGGTGCCTGCGCCTTCGTCTCGATCATGGAGGGCTGCTCCAAGTACTGCTCCTACTGCGTCGTGCCCTACACGCGCGGCGAGGAGGTCAGCCGCCCGTTCGAGGACGTGTTGACCGAGGTCGCCGGCCTGGCCGCCCAGGGCGTCAAGGAAGTGACCCTGCTGGGCCAGAACGTCAACGCCTACCGCGGCCGCATGGGCGGCAGCGACGAGGTCGCCGACTTCGCGCTGCTGCTCGAGTACGTGCACGAGATCCCCGGCATCGAGCGCATGCGCTACACGACGAGCCACCCGAACGAGTTCACGCCCCGCCTGATCGACGCCTATGGCCGCCTGCCCAAGCTGGTGAACCACCTGCACCTGCCGGTGCAGCATGGCAGCGATCGCATCCTGGCGGCGATGAAGCGCGGCTATACCGTCATGGAATACAAGCACACGGTCCGCAAGCTGCGCGCCGTCCGTCCCGGCATCAGCCTGTCGTCGGACTTCATTGTCGGCTTCCCTGGAGAAACCGAGGACGACTTCGCCAAGCTCATGAAACTGATCGACGACGTCGGCTTCGACAACTCGTTCTCCTTCGTGTTCTCGGCGCGCCCCGGCACACCGGCCGCAGCGCTGCACGACGACACGCCGCAGGCGGTCAAGCTCGATCGCCTGCGCCTGCTGCAGGCGCGGATCGAGGCGCAGGCCCGCGCGATCAGCGACTCGCGCGTCGGCACGGTGCAGCGGGTACTGGTGGAAGGCCCGTCGAAGAAGGACCCGGCCGAATTGATGGGCCGCACCGAGTGCAACCGCATCGTCAACTTCCGCGGCACCGCGCGACTCGTGGGCCAGATGGTCGCCCTGCACATCACCGAGGCCCTGCCGCACTCGCTGCGCGGCGAAGTGAGGCTCACGGAGTCGGTTGCCGCCTAAGCGTGCGGCCGCTTCAGCGCCGCACGAAGCCGGCCCACCACAGGGCCAGCGCGGTCGCGGCGACCAAGGCGCCGTAGGTGGCCATGCGGCCGTCGCGGCCGAAGATCGCCAGGCCGCCGAGCAGGGCCAGCGCCCCGGCACCCGTCGCCCAGGCCAGCAGGCGGCGCCACGAGGCTGCCGCCAGTTCGTGCCGCCACACCAGCTTGGCCAGCAGCGTGGTCGCCAGTGACACGCCAGCCGCGGGCGCGAAGAAATTCAGCAGATGCCAGAGTGCGTCGAGCGGTCCCATTGGGCGCACAGAGCCGAAACAAGGCCCGGATTCTAGAATCGACCCCATGGGCGTCCTGACCCTCGGCCTCAACCACACCACCGCACCGCTCGACGTGCGCGGCCGTTTCACGTTCGCGCCCAATCAGTTGCAAACGCCGCTGCGCGCCTTGACCGAACGCCTGGAGCGTTCGGCGCCGGAAGCGGCACTGCTGTCGACCTGCAATCGCACCGAGCTTTACCTCGCCGCCGACGCGGGCCAGGTTCATGAGCTGCTGCAGCCGGCCACCGAGTGGCTGGCCGCGCAGGGCGGCGTCAGCCCGCATCAACTTGGCGCCTACACGTACACGGCCGAGAACCGCGCCGCGGCACGACATGCCTTTCGCGTCGCCTCGGGGCTGGACTCGATGGTGCTCGGCGAGCCGCAGATCCTGGGCCAGATGAAGCAGGCGGTGCGCGAGGCCGACGAGGCCGGCACGCTGGGCACGACGCTGCACCAGCTGTTCCAACGCTCGTTCGCGGTCGCCAAGGAGGTGCGCACCAGCACCGAGATCGGTTCGCACTCGGTCAGCATGGCCGCCGCGGCCGTGCGCCTGGCCGGACAGCTCTTCGAGGACCTGCGCGAGCAGCGCGTGCTGTTCGTCGGCGCTGGCGAGATGATCGAACTCGTCGCCACCCACTTCGCCGCCCGCGAGCCCAAGGCGATGGCGCTGGCCAACCGCACGCTCGAACGCGGCGAGGCGCTGGCCGCGCGCTTCGGCGGCCAGGCCATGCGCCTGGCCGAACTGCCCGAGCGCCTGCACGGCTTCGACATCGTGATCTCGTGCACCGCGAGTTCGCTGCCGATCATCGGCCTGGGCGCCGTCGAGCGCGCGCTCAAGGCCCGACGCCGGCGCCCGATGTTCATGGTCGACCTGGCGGTGCCGCGCGACATCGAGCCCGAGGTCGGCAAGCTGGCCGACGTCTATCTCTATACCGTCGATGACCTCTCGGCCCTCGTGCAGACGGCGGGCGAAAAGCGCCAGGCGGCGGTCGAGCAGGCCGAGGCGATCGTCGACGCCGGGGTACAGAGCTTTGCGCACTGGCTCGACCAGCGTGCCAGCGTGCCGCTGATCCAGGCGCTGAACCGCCAAGCCGACGCCTGGCGCGAGGCGGAGTTGGCGCGCGCGCGCAAGCAGCTCGCGCGCGGCGAAGACGCGCAGCAGGTGCTCGACACGCTGGCACGCGGCCTGACTCAGAAGATGCTGCACGGCGCCTACGCCGAACTCGGGGCAGCGGATGCCGAGCAGCGCGAGCAGGTGGCCGATGCGGTGACGCGCCTGTTCCTGCGCCGCGCGCCGCGCACGCCGGACGGCGGCGACACCCAGCTCTAGCGACGCGGTCCGCGCGCGGCCTTGGTCGCGCCTGACATCGTCCGCGTCCGCACCCAAACCCTTCCGATGAAAGACTCCCTGCGCCTACAACTCGAGCGCCTCGCGATGCGCCTGGCCGAGCTCGACGCCAGCCTGGCCGACCCGGCCACCAGCGCGGACATGAAGCGCTACCGCACGCTGGCCAAGGAGCAGGCCGAAGCCGCTGCCTTGGTGGCGCTGTTTCGACAGTACGAGCAACGCGAGCGCGACCTCGTGGCGGCGCGCGAGATGGCCGACGAGCCCGAGTTCGCCGAGATGGCGCGCGAGGAGGCCGCACTCGCGCAAACCGACCTTGAGCGCCTGCACAGCGAACTGCAGGCCGCACTGCTGCCGAAGGATCCGGACGACGAGCGCAACGCCTTCCTCGAGATCCGCGCCGGCACCGGCGGCGACGAGTCCGCCCTGTTCGCCGGCGATCTGGTGCGCATGTACCTGCGCTGGTGCGAACGCAAGGGCTTTCGCACCGAGGTGCTGAGCGAGAATCCGTCGGAGCTCGGCGGCTACAAGGAAGTCGTGCTGCGCGTCGAAGGCCCCGGCGCCTACGGGCTGCTGCGCTTCGAGTCCGGCGGCCACCGAGTGCAGCGCGTGCCCGCCACCGAGAGCCAGGGGCGCATCCACACCAGTGCCGCGACGGTCGCGGTGATGCCCGAGCCCGACGAGGCCGAGGAGGTGCAGCTCAATCCGGCCGAACTGCGCATCGACACCTTCCGCGCCAGCGGCGCCGGCGGCCAGCACGTCAACAAGACCGACAGCGCGATCCGCATCACGCACCTGCCCACCGGCATCGTGGCTGAATGCCAGGACGACCGCTCGCAGCACCGCAACAAGGCCAAGGCCATGGCCGTGCTGGTGGCGCGCCTGCGCGACAAGGAGGCCTCGGAGCGCGCGGCCAAGGAGGCCGCCACGCGCAAGAGCCTGGTCGGCAGCGGCGACCGCAGCGACCGCATCCGCACCTACAACTTCCCGCAGGGCCGACTGACCGACCACCGGATCAACCTCACCCTCTACAAGCTCGGCATGGTGATGGAAGGCGACCTCGACGATGTGCTCGCGGCCCTGCACGCCGCTCGCGCGGCGGAGCAGTTGGCGGCGCTGGAGGCCGGCGAAGGCGCGCGCGCATGACCCTGCGCACGGTGCGCGAGGCGCTCGCGCACGCGCGTGCGCTCGGCGTCGACCGGCTCGACGCGCAATGCCTCGTCGGCCATGTGCTCAAGCGCGATCGCGCCTGGGTGCTGGCGCACGACGATGATGCCCTCGACGGCGCTGCCACCGGGGCACTCGCTTCGCTGCTGCAACGTCGCGCTGCCGGTGAGCCGCTGGCCTACTTGGTCGGTGAGCGCGAGTTCCACGGTCTGACCCTGCAGGTCACACCCGACGTGCTGGTGCCACGACCCGACACCGAAACGCTGGTCGACTGGGCCATCGAGCTGCTGGACGGCGAGCTTGCGCACCTCGAGGCGCCGCGCGTGATCGACCTCGGTACCGGCAGCGGTGCGATCGCGCTGGCCGTCAAGCAGGCCTGCCCGCGCGCCGAGGTGCATGCCAGCGACCTGAGCGATGCAGCGCTGGCGGTTGCGCGAGGCAACGGTGAGCGCCTGGGCTTGGCAGTCGCCTGGCACCGCGGTGCCTGGTGGCATGCGACGGGTAGCCAACGCTTTGACCTCGCGCTGTCGAACCCGCCCTACGTGTCGCCGGGCGACGCCCACCTCGCTGCGCTGGCGCACGAACCGGGCATGGCCCTGGTGCCGGCTGGCGATGCGGGGACGGGGCTGGCCGACCTCGAGCGCATCGTGGCGGGGGCGAGCGCCCACTTGAACCCTGGCGCCTGGCTGCTGCTCGAGCATGGCTTCGATCAGGCCGACGCCGTCCGGCGGCAACTTCGAAGGGCCGGTTTCCAAGGTCCCCAGACGCGCGCCGACCTCGCAGGGCAGCCGCGCGCCACCGGTGCGCCTTACCGCCCCTGACGGCGGTTCACAACAGGTCACCACGCCACCCCGCGAACGCGGCAATCCTGCGCACACGCTGGGCCCCACAAGCACCGACGACCGGCGTAGCATGAATTCAACGCAGCGGGACATGGCCCACGGTCAGGCCGCAGTCACCGCGCCGGGGAGCAGGGCATGAACAGTGGTGCAGGCATCGGTTTCGCTGGTCGCTTCCTCGCCTGCGGCGCCCTCGCCGCGCTCGGGCTCGCCGCCCTGCCCGCCGTGGCGCAGAGCCCGGGCCTGACGCTCGACGGCAACAGTCTGCTCGGACCGCGCCTGCAGGCGCGCGTGGGCATCAACACCAGCCAGAGCTTCGACGGCAGCCATGCCGCCTGGCAGCAGCAGGCGGGGGTGTTGCTCGGAGACTACTACTTCAGCCGCACCCGCCTTGGCAACGGCGATGTGAGCAGCGGCTTCCGTGCCACCAGTGGCCTGTTGCTTGGTCAGCGCTCGCTGGCCTTGGGAACGCCCGCCTTGGCCGGCGGGCAGAGTGTCACGTTGACCCGGCTCAAGCAGCAGCGCTGGGCCGGCGCGATGGGCGAGTCGCTCTCGGAACCCTGGTCCACCGTCCCCTACCTGGGTGTGGGCTGGAGCGGCGTGTCGGCACGCGGCGGCTGGGGCCTGACGGCCGACGTGGGCGTCGCCGGTCGGCCCACCCACGGCGGCCTGAGGGTGGGCAACACGACCGCGCTGGACGACCTGCTGCGCGAACTGCGCCTGACGCCCGTCCTGCACTTCGGCGTTTCCTACGCTTTCTGAGCGCACCCGGCTGGTGCCGGGGCTTTGCCGAAAAGCCGTATAACCACGGCTTTCGCAAAGTCACGGTCCAGCCATGAGCGACGTTCAAAAACGCATCTCCGATCTCGTACAACAGAACCGCGTGGTGCTCTTCATGAAGGGCACAGCCCAGTTCCCGATGTGCGGCTTTTCCGGCCGCGCGGTGCAGATCCTCAAGGCCTGCGGCGTCGACGACCTGAAGACGGTCAACGTGCTCGAGGACGAGGAAGTGCGCCAGGGCATCAAGGACTTCGCCAACTGGCCGACGATCCCGCAGCTCTACGTCAACGGCGAGTTCGTCGGCGGCTCGGACATCATGATGGAGATGTACCAGGCCGGCGAGTTGCAGCAGGTGCTGGGCAAGGCCGCCTGAGCCAGCGATGACGCAGCGGCTGGTCGTCGGCATCACCGGGGCCAGCGGCGCCATTTACGGCGTTCGGGTGCTCGAGCGTGCTCGCGCACTCGGCGTGGAGACGCACCTGGTCGTCACACCCGCCGGCGTGCTTAACATGCACCACGAGCTTGGCCTCGATCGGACGGCGCTGGAGGCGCTGGCGACGGCCAGCTACGCGCCCGGCGACGTCGGCGCCTGCATCGCCAGCGGCAGCTTCGAGACCGCGGCGATGGTCGTCGCCCCCTGTTCGATGAAGACACTGGCCGCGATCGCACACGCCTACGGCGACAACCTGCTGACCCGCGCGGCCGACGTCGCGCTCAAGGAGCGCCGGCGCCTCGTGCTGATGGTGCGCGAGACACCGTTCAACTTGGCGCACCTGCGCAACATGACGGCAGCCACCGAGATGGGCGCGATCGTCTTCCCGCCGCTGCCGGCGTTCTACCACCGGCCCGGGTCGATCGACGAACTGGTGAACGAGTCGGTGGAGCGGGCACTCAAGCTGGCGGGCGTCGATGCGGCGCAGCCCCGCGCCTGGTCCGGGCTGTAGCCGCGCCTCAGCCGACCACCCAGCGCCTGCGCGCCGCGAAGACCGCGTTCGGATACTCGGGCCGGCCACGGCTGCCGTTGTAGCGGCCCAGCGCCAGGAACAGGTCGCCACGCTCGCGCTCAAGGTAGTGACGCAGGATCACGCAGCCGAAACGCAGATTGGTCTGCATGTGGAACAGGCGCGCCACGTCGCCGTCGCCGATCAGCCGGGCCCAGAACGGCATGATCTGCATGTAGCCGCGTGCACCGACCACGCTGATCGCGTACTTGCGAAACGCGCTCTCCACCTGGATCAGCCCGAGGACGAGTTCGGGCTCGAGTCCGGCGCGCTTGCTCTCGTACCAAAGGGTGTTGAGGAACTCGACGCGCGTGTGGCCGTCGCTCTTGTAGCGCTTCAGGCGCTCGCTCGTGGCGCCCTGCCAGCGCAGGTACGCCAGACGCCGTTCGATGTCGTCGAAGCCCGGCTTCGGGGGTGCCGCTGCCGCGATCGCTGCCGACAGCGCCGAGCGCACCGAATCCGCCAGCGGTTCTTCGATCTGGGCCCCGGCCCGCGCGCCGGTGCCCCAAGCCGCGAGCGGCAGCGCCAGCAGCGCGCGGCGCGCGAGGGTCATGCGGCGAGGCGGGCTTTCAGGTGGTCGGCCACCGCGGCCACCGGCACCGCGGTCGCGGCGGCGTCGCGGCGGCCCTGCACCTCGGCCTGGCCCTCCTTCAGGCCGCGATCCGAAAGCACCACGCGCCAGGGCACGCCGATCAGCTCCCAGTCGGCGAACATCGCACCCGGGCGTTCGCCGCGGTCGTCAAGCATCACGTCGACGCCCGCCTGCTGCAGTTGCGCATGCAGCGCGTCGGCCTGCGCACGCACCGCCTCGCTGCGGTCGTAGCCGATCGGGCAAATCACCACCGCGAACGGCGCCAGCGGCAGCGGCCAGACGATGCCGCGCTCGTCGTGGTTCTGCTCGATCGCCGCACCCAGGATGCGGGTGACGCCGATGCCGTAGCAACCCATGATCATCGGCTGCGGCTTGCCGTTCTCGTCGAGGTAGTTCGCGTTCATCGCCGCGCTGTAGCGTGTACCGAGCAGGAACACATGGCCGACCTCGATGCCGCGCTGGATCGCCAGCACGCCCTTGCCGTCCGGCGAAGGGTTGCCTTCGACCACGTTGCGGATGTCGGCCACGAGATCGGGCTCGGGCAGGTCGCGGCCCCAGTTCACGCCGGTGAGGTGGAAGTCGGTCTCGTTGGCTCCGCAGACGAAGTCGCTCATCGCGGCCACGGTGCGGTCGGCCACCACCTTGACCGGCTTCTTGGCGCCGATCGGGCCCAGGTAGCCCGGCGGTGTGCCGAAGTGCTCGACGATCTCGGGCACGGTCGCGAAACGCCAGCCGGCCTTCAGCCCGGGCAGCTTGCCCGCCTTGACCTCGTTCAGGCTGTGGTCGCCGCGTACCAGCAGCAGCCAGACCGTCGTCTTGACAAGATCGCCCGCCTCGTTGAACTCGTCGCTGGCCAGCACCAGCGACTTGATCGTGCGTTCGAGCGGCAACTTCAGCAGCGCCGCCACGTCCTCGCAGGTGCTCTTGCCGGGCGTCGGCGCCTTCGTCATCGCCTCGGCCGCCGCGCCACGCGAGGCGATCAGCGGTAGCGCCTCGGCCATCTCGATGTTGGCCGCGTAGTCGCTGGTCGGGCAATAGACGATCGCGTCCTCACCGGTGTCGGCGATCACCTGGAACTCCTGCGACACGTCGCCGCCGATCGCGCCGGTGTCGGCCGCCACAGCACGATAGGTCAGGCCCATGCGGTCGAAGATCGCGCGGTAGGCGTTGGACATCGCCTGGTAGCTGCGCCGACCGGACTCGAGGTCGCGGTCGAACGAGTAGGCGTCCTTCATCGTGAACTCGCGCCCGCGCATCACGCCGAAGCGGGGGCGCCGCTCGTCGCGGAACTTGGTCTGGATGTGATAGAAACTCTTCGGCAGTTGCTTGTAGCTGCGCAGCTCCTGGCGTGCGATGTCGGTGATGACCTCTTCACTCGTCGGTTGGATCACGAAGTCGCGCTCATGGCGGTCCTTCACGCGCAACAGTTCGGGACCGTACTTCTGGAAGCGCCCACTCTCCTGCCACAGCTCGGCCGGTTGCACCACCGGCATCAGCAGCTCGACGGCGCCGGCACGGTTCATCTCTTCGCGGATGATCGCCTCGACCTTGCGGATCACGCGCAGGCCCATCGGCATGTAGCTGTAGATGCCCGCGCCCAGGCGCTTGATCATGCCGGCGCGCACCATCAGCCGATGGCTCACGACCTCGGCGTCGGACGGCGCTTCCTTGAGCGTGGCGATGAAGAACTGCGATGCTTTCATGGGTGGGTGCGCGTGTCCCCATGCAGCGTTGCACCGACCGACCACGTTTCCGATGCGGGAAACCGAGTGATCGCGCGCCGCACCGGGCGGGTGCAAAATGAAACCAGTTCAGAAATTGGGGTCCGATTATGCTCGACCGTGACGGCTTCAGGCCGAACGTCGGCATCGTCCTGCTCAACGCGCGCAACCAGGTTTTCTGGGGCAAGCGGCTGCGCACGCACTCGTGGCAGTTTCCGCAGGGCGGCATCAAGCACGGCGAGTCGCCCGAGCAGGCGATGCTGCGCGAGTTGCACGAAGAGGTCGGCCTCAAGCCCGAGCATGTACACATCCTCGCGCGCACGCGCGACTGGTTGCGCTACGAGGTGCCGGACCATTACATCCGACGCGATGCACGCGGGCACTACCGCGGGCAGAAGCAGATCTGGTTTCTGCTCCGGCTGATCGGCCGCGACAGCGACCTGAATCTGCGCGCCACCGACCACCCCGAGTTCGACGCCTGGCGCTGGAACGACTACTGGGTGCCGCTCGACGTGGTGATCGAGTTCAAGCGCGACGTGTACCAGATGGCGCTGACCGAGCTGTCGCGCTTCCTGCCGCGGCCTGCACATCACAACCGCTACCTGCGCTCGGGACTGCGCGGCGGCTGGCGCGAGGATGCGCCGCCGGACAGCGCCACCATCGATCTGCCGGAGACGCCCTAGCTCAGCACCAGGTTGTCGCGATGGATCAGCTCGGGTCCAGCGGCGTAGCCGAGCGTGGCTTCGATCTGTGACGAGGGCTTGCGTGCGATGAGCCGTGTCTCGGCCGCCGAGTAGTTGGCCAGGCCACGTGCAACCTCGGTGCCTTCGGGGCTGCGCACCGCGATCACGTCGCCACGTGCGAACTCGCCGTCGACCGCCACCACGCCGATCGGCAACAGGCTCTTGCCCTCGGCAAGCAGTTTTTGCACCGCACCGGCATCGACCGCCACGGCTCCGCGCAGCTGCAGGTGATCGGCCATCCACTGTTTGCGCGCGGCAAGTTTGGGCGTGGCGGCGACGAGGGCGGTGCCGATCGACTCGCCGGCGGCCAGACGCAACAACACGTCGGGCTCCCGGCCCCAGGCGATCACGGTGCTGGCGCCACTGCTCGCGGCCCGCTTGGCCGCGAGGATCTTGGTCAGCATGCCGCCGCGGCCGATCGTGGAGCCCGCGCCGCCGGCCATGCGCTCGAGCGCCGGGTCGCCGGCCTGGGCCACATCGATGAAACGCGCGCCGGGCTCCTTGCGCGGGTCCGCGGCGTACAGGCCGCGCTGATCGGTCAGGATCACCAGCGCGTCGGCTTCGACCAGATTGGCGACCAGCGCGCCCAGCGTGTCGTTGTCGCCGAACTTGATCTCGTCGTTGACGACTGTGTCGTTCTCGTTGATCACCGGCACAGCCTTCATCGACAGCAGCGCCAGCAGCGTCGAGCGCGCGTTGAGATAACGCTCGCGATCGGCCAGGTCGGCGTGCGTGAGCAGCACCTGGGCGCTGACGAGGCCGTGGCCCGCGAGCTGCGTCTCGTACATCTGCGCCAGCCCCATCTGGCCAACGGCGGCCGCGGCCTGCAGCTCGGGCAACTCGTGGGGACGTGTCGACCAGCCCAGGCGCTTCATGCCTTCGGCCACCGCGCCGCTGGAGACCATCACGACTTCGCGCCCCTCGCGCGCCAGCGCGGCGAGTTGTCGGCACCAGCCGCCGATGGCGCCGGCATCGAGACCCCGACCCTCGTTGGTCACAAGACTCGACCCGACCTTGACGACGATGCGACGCGCATCGCGCAACACGGCGGCTTCAGGCATCGCCGTGCTCGTCGCCGAAGCGTTGGTCGGGCAGCACCGGCGCCGCCTGGCGCGTCGCGGCCACATGCTCGTAGACAGTCTGGACCAGTGGATCGAGGCCCACGCGTGCCAGGGCCGAGATCTCGAACACCGGCCCCTTCCAGCGGAAGCGCTTGACGAAGTCCTTGACCCGCGCCGCACGCTCGTCCGCGGGCACCATGTCCATCTTGTTCAACACCAGCCAGCGCGGCTTCTTGGCCAGAGCGGGGTCGTACTTCTTCAGCTCGGCGACGATCGCGCGCGCCTGCGCCACAGGATCGACGCTGTCGTCGAACGGCGCCATGTCGATGACATGCAGCAGCAGGTGCGTACGCTGCAGGTGTCGCAGGAACTGGTGCCCCAGTCCAGCACCTTCGGCAGCGCCTTCAATCAGGCCCGGGATGTCCGCCACGACGAAGCTGCGCTCGGGCCCAGCACGCACGACGCCGAGGTTCGGATGCAGCGTGGTGAACGGGTAATCGGCGATCTTGGGGCGCGCGTTGGAAATTGCGGCGATCAGCGTGCTCTTGCCCGCATTGGGCATGCCCAGCAGGCCGACGTCGGCCAGCACGCGCAGTTCGAGCTTCAGTCGGCGGCTCTCGCCCGGCCAGCCCGGCGTCTTCTGACGCGGCGAGCGGTTCGTGCTGCTCTTGAAGTGCAGGTTGCCGAAACCGCCATCGCCGCCCTTGCAGATCAACAACCTCTCGCCCGGCGTCAGCAGTTCGGCGATAACGTCGCCGCTCTCCGCGTCCTTGAGGATCGTGCCCACGGGCATGCGCAGCGTGATGTCGGCGGCGGCCGCGCCGAACTGGTCCGACCCGCGCCCCGGCTCGCCGTTCTTCGCTTCGTGGCGACGGGCGTAGCGATAGTCAATCAGCGTGTTGAGGTTCAGGTCGCCGACCGCGTAGATGCTGCCGCCGCGCCCGCCATCGCCACCGTTGGGGCCGCCAAACGGGATGAACTTCTCGCGGCGGAAGCTGACGCAGCCAGCCCCGCCACTGCCGGCAGCGACATCGATGGTGGCTTCGTCGACGAACTTCATGGCGGGATGGTTGGGAGCACGGGCTCAGAAGCGAAAAAGCCCCGGCGGTCCGGGGCTCGCGCTGGCGTGGGCGCTGACGGTCAGGCCGGCAGGACGCTCACGGTCTGGTTGTTCTTGGCGCCCTTGATTGCGAACTTGACGTGCCCTTCGACCAACGCGAACAGCGTGTGGTCGCGGCCCATGCCAACGTTGGTGCCCGCGTGGACCTTGGTGCCGCGTTGGCGCACGATGATCGAGCCGGCCGACACCAGCTCACCGCCGTAGGCCTTGACGCCCAGCATCTTGGGTTGCGAATCGCGGCCGTTGCGGGTGGAGCCGCCGCCCTTTTTCTGTGCCATGGTGAGTTACCCCTTCCGGACTTAGGCGCTGACAGCGTCGATCTGCAGCTCGGTGTACGTCTGCCGATGACCCTGCGACTTCTTGTAGTGCTTGCGACGACGCAGCTTGAAGATGCGCACCTTGTCGTGCTTGCCTTGCGCCACAACCGTGGCCTTCACGCTGGCGCCCGCCACCAGGGGGGATCCGACCTGCAGGTCAGCGCCGTTACCCACGGCCAACACCTGATCGATCACGATTTCCTGGCCAACGTCCGCAGCAATCTGTTCTATTTTGATCTTCTCGCCGGCAGCAACCTTGTATTGCTTGCCACCGGTTTTTATGACCGCGTACATGTGTGCCCTTTCAATACGTTCCCTCGCGCGTTGCTGAGGGCGCGGCGCAAGGAACCTTTGAGTTTACCACAAGCCGGCCGAGCATGCCCCAGTTCCTATAATCCTGCCGCTTCGTCAGCATCCACCTGTGACCCTCACCAACGCCTCTCAGGCCGACCCCGTTGCCTCCCACATGGCGCAGGTCGATGCGGAAATCGCCGACCGGCTGCGGTCGGACGTGGCGCTGATCAACCAGATCGGCCAGTACATCGTCAGTGCCGGCGGCAAGCGTATCCGCCCCAGACTGGTCCTGCTGTTCGCCAATGCCTTGGGATACCAAGGCAAGGACCAGTTCACGCTGGCAGCGACCGTCGAGTTCATCCACACCGCCACGCTGCTCCACGACGACGTGGTCGACGAGTCCTCGCTGCGCCGAGGGCGACAGACGGCGAATGCGGTGTTCGGGAATGCCGCCAGCGTGCTGGTGGGCGACTTCCTCTACTCGCGTGCCTTCCAGATGATGGTCTCGACCGGTGACATTCGCGTGCTCCACGTACTGGCTGAGGCCACTAACGTGATCGCGGAGGGCGAGGTTCTGCAGCTGATGAACATGCACGATCCGGATCTTGCGGTCGAGGAGTACCTGCGCGTGATCCGGTCCAAGACCGCCAAGCTGTTCGAAGCGAGTTCTCGCCTGGGCGCCATGCTGGCTCACGCAGATCGCGCCACCGAAGAAGCCAGCGCCAGCTACGGCAGGTCGCTGGGTACGGCATTTCAGCTCGTCGACGACCTGCTCGACTACGACGGCGAGACGCACGAGCTGGGCAAGAATGTCGGCGACGACCTGCGTGAAGGCAAGCCCACGCTGCCGCTGCTGGTGGCCATGGCCCGCGGCAACGATGCGGAGCGCGCGCTGATTCGCCATGCGATTGAGCATGGTGAGGTGACACGGCTGCAGGCGGTGGTGGCAGCCGTGCGACGCACGGGTGCGCTGGACGCGGCCCGCGAGGTCGCGCACAGCGAAGCCGACGCGGCCCGGCGCTGCCTCCAGGCCCTGCCGGCTTCGCCCTACCGTGAGGCTCTGCTAGACTTATGTACTCGGGCCGTTGAGCGCTCTTCGTGAGTCTTGATGGGCCGCATCGGGGTGTAGCTTAGCCTGGTAGAGCGCTACGTTCGGGACGTAGAGGCCGGAGGTTCGAATCCTCTCACCCCGACCACCGTCTCGGCGACCGGATTGGCAGAGCCCGCAGGGCACCGTTCGGCCGTGAAGTGTTGCCGACATGAGCCAGAGCGCAGATTTACAGTGCCCGGGTGATCGGCGATGATCCTCCGGCCCTTCGCACAGTGAACTGACCACGGTGGACACCCTCGCCGAAGCTCCTTTTTCGTCGCTCTCCGGCGTCGCTCGGGTGCTTGTGCATGCCGGCAAGTTGAACGGCAAGGCCGCCGAGGCGTTGGTCAAGACGGCGGCCGAGCGCAAGAGTAGCTTCGTCTCGGCCCTGATCGCAGCCGGCAGCGTGTCGGCCAGCGACCTCGCGCACACGCTATCGGGCGCCCTGGCCCTCCCCGTGCTGGATCTGACCAGCGTTGACGCGGAGCGCCTGCCGCGCAATGTGATCGATCTCAAACTGGTCAACCAGTACCAGGTGGTGGTGCTGGGCAAGCGGGGCAATCGGCTGTTCATCGGCGGCGCAGACCCGACGGACCAGGAGGCGGTCGAGCGCATCAAGTTCGCCACGCAACTGTCGCCCGAGTGGGTCATCGTTGAATACGACAAGCTGGCCAAGCTGCTCTCCGCCTCGGGCACCAGCGCGAGCGACGCGATCGAGTCGTTGGCCGACGGTGACTTCGATTTCGACGTCACCGATGACACGACCGAGCAAGAAAGCGCCGAGCCCACCGCCGAAGTCGAGGACGCGCCGGTCGTCCGCTTCCTGCAGAAGATGCTGATCGACGCCATCAACGCCCGCGCGTCGGACCTGCACTTCGAGCCCTACGAGTACAACTACCGTGTGCGCTTCCGCGTCGACGGCGAGTTGCGCGAGATCACCCAGCCGCCGATTGCGATCAAGGACAAGCTGGCGTCTCGCATCAAGGTCATCAGCCGCCTGGACATCGCCGAGAAGCGCGTGCCGCAGGACGGCCGCATGAAGCTGAAGTTCGGCAATCGCGCGATCGACTTCCGGGTCTCGACCTTGCCCACGCTGTTCGGCGAGAAGATCGTGATCCGGATTCTCGATCCGTCGTCCGCCAAGCTGGGCATCGAGGCCCTCGGCTACGAGAAGATCGAGAAGGATCGCCTGCTCAAGGCAATCCAGCGCCCCTACGGCATGGTCCTCGTCACGGGACCAACCGGCTCGGGCAAGACGGTGTCGCTGTACACCTGCCTGAATATCCTGAACCAGCCCGGCGTGAACATCTCGACCGTGGAGGATCCGGCGGAAATCAACCTGCCCGGCATCAATCAGGTCAACGTCAACGACAAGGCGGGCATGAACTTCGCGGTCGCGCTCAAGGCCTTCCTGCGTCAGGATCCGGACATCATCATGGTCGGCGAGATCCGCGATCTCGAGACCGCTGACATCGCGATCAAAGCGGCGCAGACCGGTCACATGGTGATGAGCACACTGCACACCAACGACGCGCCAACGACACTGACGCGCCTGTTGAACATGGGCGTGGCGCCGTTCAACATCGCGTCGAGCGTGCTCCTGATCACGGCGCAGCGACTGGCGCGCCGCCTGTGCGAAGCCTGCAAGACGACTGCCGAGTTCCCGCGCGACGCGCTCAAGCGCGCCGGGTATACGGACGAAGACCTGGACGGTAGCTGGAAGCCCTACAAGGCAGTCGGCTGCTCGGCCTGCAACAACGGCTACAAGGGCCGCGTGGGCATCTACCAGGTCATGCCCATCTCAGAAGAGGTGCAGCGCCTGATCCTGGCCAGCGGCTCGGCCCTGGACCTGGCCGCACAAGCCGAAAAGGAGGGCGTACGCAACCTCCGACGTTCGGGGCTCGTCAAGGTGCGCGCGGGCGCCACCACCCTTGAGGAAGTCATCAGCGTGACCAACGAGTGATGGCACCTCGCATCCTTTTCCGATTCACCGAATAGCCGGCCCCGGAGGCTTCATGGCGACAGCAGCAGCCGTCAGAGACGTCAAAGACTTCATCTACGAGTGGGAAGGCAAGGACAAGAACGGCAAGGTCGTTCGCGGCGAGTTGCGCTCGGGGGGCGAAGCCCAGGTGAGCGCGCAGCTGCGCCGCCAGGGCGTGCTCGTCACCAAGGTCAAGAAGCGCCGCATGCGCGGCGGTTCGTCGATCAAGCAGAAGGACATCGCCGTCTTCACGCGCCAGCTGGCGACGATGATGAAGGCCGGCGTACCGCTGCTGCAGGCGTTCGACATCGTCGCGCGCGGCGCCAGCAACCCGCGCCTGACCAAGCTGTTGACCGACATCCGAACCGATGTCGAGACGGGTACCAGCCTGTCGGTGGCTTTCCGCAAGCACCCGATGCAGTTCAACGCGCTGTACTGCAATCTCGTCGAAGCCGGCGAGCAGGGCGGCATCCTGGAGCAGCTGCTCGAGCGCCTGGCCATCTACGAAGAAAAGACGATGGCGCTGAAGCAGAAGATCAAGTCGGCGCTGGTCTATCCGGTGGCCGTGCTCGTCGTGGCGTTCATCGTGCTGACGATCATCATGCTGTTCGTGATCCCGGCGTTCAAGGAGGTCTTCAGCTCGTTTGGCGCCGACCTGCCCGCTCCGACGCTGGCCGTGATGTGGCTGTCCGAGCAGTTCGTCGCCTACTGGTGGCTGATCTTCGGCGTGATCTTCGGCGGCGGCTACTTCTTCATGCAGTCGTGGAAACGCTCGGAGAAGATGCAGGTCGCGATGGACCGGCTGTTCCTGCGTCTCCCGGTGTTCGGCGACTTGATCCGCAAGTCGGTGCTCGCACGTTGGACGCGGACGCTGTCCACGATGTTCGGCGCCGGCGTGCCGTTGGTGGAAGCCCTCGACTCGGTGGGCGGGGCCTCAGGCAACGCGGTGTACCAGATCGCTACCGATCAGATCCAGAAGGAAGTCTCCACCGGTACCGCGCTGACGATGGCCATGCAGAACACCGGCGTCTTCCCGACCATGGTGCTGCAGATGACCGCGATCGGAGAAGAGTCGGGCTCGCTCGACCACATGCTGGGCAAGGCGGCCGAGTTCTACGAGGACGAGGTCGACGAGATGGTCAAGGGCCTGTCAAGCTTGATGGAGCCATTCATCATCTCGATCCTGGGCGTGCTGATCGGAGGCATCGTGGTGTCGATGTATCTGCCGATCTTCAAGCTCGGCGCCGTCGTCTGACGCTGCGCCGATGGGCGCGATTCCGGCCGACCTGCTGCTGTCCCCATATGCACTGGCCCTGTTGGGTCTGTGCGTTGGCAGCTTCCTCAACGTCGTGATCCATCGCCTGCCACTGATGCTGGAGCGGCAGTGGTGGGGCGAGGTGGCCCATCAGTTGGGCGATGGCGAGTCCTGGCAGCGTGTTTTCGGGTCCTCGCCCGACCCCAACCACGATCAGCGCTCCAGCGCGATCTCGGGCGCGCTCGACGGCCTCGGCCCGCTGTCGCTCGTCCTGCCGCGGTCGCGCTGCCCGGCCTGCGCCCATGTCATCGCCTGGTACGAGAACATCCCGATCATCAGCTGGCTCGTGCTGCGCGCGCGCTGTTCGGCCTGCAAGACGCCGATCTCGCCGCGCTACCCGCTGGTCGAACTGGCCGCCGCGCTACTGTTCGCCGCCACCGCTTGGCGCTTCGGCGCACAGCCGCTGGCCTTGCTGTGGTGTGCCTTCGCCGCGACCCTGCTCGCGCTGGCCCTGATCGACTGGGACACCACGCTGCTGCCGGATGCGCTGACGCTTCCGCTGTTGTGGGCCGGCCTGATCGCCGCCGCGCTGGGCTGGACCATTACGTTGAGCGCCGCGCTGTGGGGCACGGTCGCGGGCTATTTGTCGCTCTGGCTCGTCTACCATTTGTTCAAGCTCGCCACCGGCAAAGAGGGCATGGGTCACGGCGACTTCAAGCTGCTCGCGGTGCTGGGCGCGTGGCTGGGCTGGCCGATGCTGGTGCCGATCATCCTGGCCGCCTCCGTCCTCGGGGCCATCGTCGGGATCGCCATGAAGTTCGGCGGCACCCTGCGCGAGGGCCGCTACGTCCCCTTCGGCCCCTTTCTCGCAGGCGCGGGCATCGCCGTCATGCTGGTCGGTGCCGAGCGCGTCCTGGACTGGCTCGGATGGGCCTGAGGCCATGCACATCGGGCTGACCGGTGGCATCGGCAGCGGCAAGAGCACCGTGGCGGCCATGCTGGTGCACCGCGGCGCCGCACTGGTCGACACCGACGCAATCGCGCACCGGCTCACCGGCCCAGGCGGCGGCGCCATGCCCGCACTGGTGGCAGCCTTCGGGCCTGCGGTCGCCACGCCCGACGGCGCGCTCGACCGCGGCCGCATGCGCCAGCTTGCGTTCACCGACGCCGCTTCGCGCAAGCGGCTGGAGGCGGTGCTGCACCCGATGATCGGCGCCGAGGCCATGCGCGCGGCCGCGGCCGCGGCCGCCGATGCCGCTGCCGTCGTGTTCGACGTGCCACTGCTCACCGAGTCGAGTGCCTGGCGCCAGCGCGTGCAGCGCGTGCTCGTGGTCGACTGCAGCGAGGCCACACAGGTCGAGCGCGTCCGTGCCCGCCCCGGATGGACCGTCGACTCCGCCCGCCAGGCCATCGCGGCGCAGTCGCCGCGCGCTGCGCGCCGCGCGATGGCCGACGCCGTGATCGTCAATGACGACATCGACCTGGCCGCGCTGGAGGCCGAAGTCGATGCCCTGTGGGGCCTGTGGAACAATCGCCGCTGATCGACGACGCCGCTGCTGTCACCCGACGGCAGTCCGCACCGCACGAGAGCGCCTTGGTCCGCTACGAATATCCGCTCAACGAAGGCATCCGCACCATGCTGCGGCTCGAACACCTGTTCGACCGCCTCGGGCAGCTGATCGCGCGCGACACCACGCTGGACCATCACTTCGCGCTGGCCACGCTATTCGAGATCGTCGACGTTGCCTCCCGGGCCGACCTGAAGAGCGACCTGCTGAAGGACCTCGAGCGCCACAAGCTCGCCTACCAGGGGTTTCGCGGCAATCCCGGTGTGTCCGAGGCCGCGCTCGATGGGGTGCTGGCCCGCATCGAGCATGCGTTCACCGCGCTGAACACCTTGCCCGGCAAGGCCGGCAGCAGCCTGAACACCAACGAATTCCTGATGTCGATCCGCAGCCGCATCAGCATCCCGGGCGGCACCTGCGAATTCGACCTGCCGGCCTACTACGCCTGGCAGCAGCAGGAGCCGGTACGCCGCCGCCACGAACTCGTGCAGTGGATCGCCAGCGTCATGCCGTTGGCGGAGGCGCTGAACGTCCTGCTCGGCCTGTTGCGCGACTCGGGCGCGCCGCATCGGGTGGTCGCTAAGGCGGGCCAGTTCCAGCAGAGCCTGCCGCAGGGCAAGACCTTCCACCTGCTGCGCGTGCGGCTCGACAAGGCGCTCGGCCTCGTGCCGGAGATTTCCGGCCACCGGCTGATCGTCTCGATCCGGCTGATGCGAGCGGACGCCGACGGGCGCCTGAAGCCCGTCTCCGAAGACCTCCCCGTCGAGCTGGCGCTCTGCGCGTGAACGAGCGCGCCGCCCGCCGCGTGCCTTGCCCGCGCTGCCGGGCGATAGCCCTGTTCGCGCCGTCGAACCCCTGGCGGCCGTTCTGCAGCGAACGCTGCGCCGGCATCGACCTGGGCGCCTGGGCCAGCGAGGCCTACCGCGTGGAGGCCGGCCCACCGTTGAACGATGCAGCGCCGCCTTCCGCCGACGCGGCGGCCGCGCCGAGCCCGCCGCCGCGCTGAGGCTCCGGGTCTTGAAAGGCGCAAGCCGGCCCCTATAATCGCCTTGCTAGCACTCCTATCAGTCGAGTGCTAACGACGGCTCCAAGCGGCCGTCCGGCAAATGTGAACGTGCGCACACTTTCGTGCTGACGTTCTTGTGTTCACACAGAGACACTCTGGAGACCCCACATGAAACTCCGTCCGTTGCACGATCGCGTGATCGTCAAGCGCCTCGAACAAGAAACCAAGACCGCCTCGGGCATCGTGATCCCCGACAACGCCGCCGAGAAGCCCGACCAGGGCGAAGTGCTGGCCGTCGGCCCGGGCAAGCGCAACGACAAGGGCGACTTCGTGGTCCCCAACGTCAAGACCGGCGACCGCGTGCTGTTCGGCAAGTACAGCGGCCAGACCGTCAAGGTCGATGGCGACGAACTGCTGGTGATGCGCGAAGAGGATCTCTTCGCCGTCGTCGAGAAGTAATCCAACGAATCTCAGGAGAGAAAAGACATGGCAGCAAAAGACGTTGTCTTCGGCGGTGATGCGCGCGCGCGCATGGTCGAAGGCGTGAACATCCTGGCCAACGCAGTCAAGGTCACCCTCGGTCCCAAGGGCCGCAACGTGGTGCTCGAGCGCAGCTTCGGCGCCCCCACCGTCACCAAGGACGGTGTCTCGGTCGCCAAGGAGATCGAGCTCAAGGACAAGCTCATGAACATGGGCGCCCAGATGGTCAAGGAAGTCGCTTCCAAGACCAGCGACAACGCCGGCGACGGCACCACCACCGCGACGGTGCTGGCGCAGTCGATCGTGCGCGAGGGCATGAAGTACGTGGCCGCGGGCATGAACCCTATGGACCTCAAGCGCGGCATCGACAAGGCGGTGCTCGCCCTGGTCGAACAGCTGAAGAAGGCCAGCAAGGCCACGACCACCAGCAAGGAAATCGCCCAGGTCGGCGCCATCTCCGCCAACAGCGACGAGTCGATCGGCAAGATCATCGCCGACGCGATGGACAAGGTCGGCAAGGAAGGCGTCATCACCGTCGAGGACGGCAAGTCGCTCGACAACGAGCTCGATGTCGTCGAAGGCATGCAGTTCGACCGCGGCTACCTGTCGCCGTACTTCATCAACAACCCCGAGAAGCAGGCCGCGATCCTCGAGGACGCGTACGTGCTGCTGCACGACAAGAAGGTCAGCAACATCCGCGACCTGCTGCCGACGCTCGAGCAGGTGGCCAAGGCCGGCCGCCCGCTGCTGATCATCGCCGAAGAGGTCGAAGGCGAAGCGCTTGCGACCCTGGTGGTCAACACCATCCGCGGCATCCTGAAGGTCGTCGCCGTCAAGGCACCGGGCTTCGGTGACCGCCGCAAGGCCATGCTCGAAGACATCGCCATCCTGACCGGCGGAAAGGTGATCGCCGACGAAGTGGGCCTGACGCTCGAGAAGGTCACGCTGGCCGATCTGGGCCGTGCCAAGCGCATCGAAGTGGCCAAGGAAAACACCACCCTGATCGACGGCGCCGGCGTCGCAGCCGACATCGAGGCGCGCGTCAAGCAGATCCGAGTCCAGATCGAGGAGGCCACCAGCGACTACGACCGCGAGAAGCTGCAAGAGCGCGTGGCCAAGCTGGCCGGCGGCGTGGCCGTCATCAAGGTCGGTGCCGCCACCGAAGTCGAGATGAAGGAAAAGAAGGCCCGCGTCGAAGACGCCCTGCACGCCACGCGTGCCGCCGTCGAAGAAGGCATCGTCGCCGGTGGTGGCGTGGCACTGCTGCGCGCGCGCACCGCGGCCGGCAACATCAAGGGCGACAACGCCGACCAGGAAGCGGGCATCAAGATCGTGATGCGCGCTGTCGAGCAGCCGCTGCGCGAAATCGTCTACAACGCCGGCGGCGAGCCGAGCGTGGTGGTCAATGCCGTGATGGCTGGCAAGGGCAACTATGGCTTCAATGCCGCCAACGACACCTACGGCGACATGATCGAGATGGGCATCCTGGACCCGACCAAGGTGACCCGCATGGCGCTGCAGAACGCCGCGTCGGTGGCATCGCTGATGCTCACCACCGAAGCCATGGTCGCCGAGGCGCCCAAGGACGATGCCCCGGCCATGCCGGGCGGCGGCGGCATGGGTGGCATGGGCGGCATGGGCATGGACATGTAATGCCGTCCGGTTGAGCGGACGGCACGCCGCCGCTCACCGCACGCACCTTGACCTACGAGAGGCCAGCGGCTTGCGCCGCTGGCCTTTTTCGTTCGCGATGAGAATCGCGCCATGCACCGCCTCGTGGCCCTCCTCCTGCTCCTGCTGTCCACCGCAGCCATCGCGCAGGACGCGCGTCCACGTGTCGGCCTCGTGCTGTCCGGCGGCGGCGCGCGCGGCCTGTCGCACGTGGGCGTGCTCAAGGTGCTCGAGGCCGAGCGCATCCCGGTCGACGCCATCGCCGGCACCTCGATGGGCGCCATCGTCGGCGGCCTGTACGCCACCGGCATGAGCGCCGCCGACATCGAGGCCGCCGTGCGCGCCATCGACTGGGAGAACGTGTTCGCGCGCCGCGTCGACCGCCAGCACCTGTCGCAGCGGCGCAAGGAGGAGGACTTCGAGATCTCGCCGGTCATCGAGTTCGGCCTTCGCGACGGCGAGCTGCGCGCGCCGATCGGCGCCGCCTCCAGCCGCGGGCTCGAGTCCCTGCTGCGCCGCTACACGCTGCCGGTGCGCCAGGTGCGCGAGTTCGACCGTCTGCCGATCCCCTTCCGCGCGGTGGCCACCGACCTCGAGACCGGCGCCGCCGTCGTGCTCGACCGTGGCGACCTCGCCCTCGCATTGCGCTCGTCGATGAGTGTGCCGGGCGTGTTCGCACCCACCGAGGTGGACGGCCGCGTGCTGGGCGACGGCGGCCTGGTCAACAACGTGCCGATCGACGTCGCGCGCGCGATGGGCGTCGACGTGGTCATCGTGGTCAACATCGGCACGCCGCTGGCCGGTCGCGAGTCGCTCAGCTCGGTCGTCGGCATCACGGCGCAGATGATCAACATCCTGACCGAGCAGAACGTGCAGCGCAGCCTTGCGTCTGTGGGCGCGCGCGACATTCTTGTCACGCCGCCGCTGGGCACGCTCAGTTCGGCCGACTTCGCCAAGGCCGCGGAGGCGATCGAGATCGGCGAACGCGGCGCGCTTGCAGTGGTCGAACGCCTGCGCGCGCTCGCCACCAGCCCTGAGGCCTATGCGCGCTGGCGCCAGGAGCACCCGCGCCAGCGGCGGCCCGAAGCCCGGCTCGACTTCGTCGCCTTCGAAGGCAGCACGCTCACCAATCCGGGTCGCTTCGCGGCCCAGCTCGAGTCGCAGCCTGGCAAGGCCTTCAACGTCGAGCGTGCCGAGCGCGACGCGCGCTCGCTGGCCGCCAGCGGCGACTACCTGCACGTCGACTATCGCCTCGTCTCGCACCGCGACAGCGACGGCCTGGTGTTCAGCCTCGAGGACAAGCCCTGGGGTCCGAACTACCTGCGGCTGGGCATCGACCTGTCGACCGACTTCAACGGCCGCGGCGTCTTCAACCTCAAGCTCAGCCACAACCGCCACTGGCTCACTGACGCCGGCACCGAATGGCGCAACCGGGTGCAGATCGGCGCCGTGCCGCTGGTCTACACCGAGCTGTACCACCCGCTGAGGTGGACGATCGGCATTTCGAACGACTGGTTCGTCGCGGCCTATGCCGGTGCGGAGCGCAAGATCGGCACGCTCTACGACCCCGAAGACGGCACCGAGCTGGCGCGCTACCGCCGCACCGCCGCGCTGGCCGGCATCGACCTGGGCCAACCCTGGGGGCGCTTCGGCGAGCTGCGCTTCGGCATCGCCACGCAGCGGCTGCGCGCCCGGCCGACGCTGGTGGCGGCGCCGCTCGACGACGTGGCTCGCGCCGTCACGGAGCGCCAGACGGGCCTGCGTCTGGGCGCCGTGATCGACCAGCTCGACTTTGCCAACTTCCCCACGCGCGGCTTCCGTGCCGTGGCGGACATGCGCCTGGGCGAGGGCAGCGACGAGGGGCGCTTCCGCAGCCTCGACGCCTCGGCACTGGCGGTCACGACGTTTGGCGCGCACAGCCTCAGCGTGTTCGGCCTGGCGCGCGGGGCGAGCGCGCAACAGCGCGACGCGATCGGCCGCTACGAGCTCGGCGGCTTCCACCAGCTCTCGGGTTACCGCGACGGTCAGCTGCTGGGCAACTACGTGCTCTTCGCGCGCCTGGGCTGGTACATGCGCCTGCCCTATGCGCCGGTGGTGGCGCGCGCCTTCTTCGTCGGCGCCACCACCGAGGTCGGTAATGCCTGGGCCACGAGGCAGGCCTTCAAGGACGGCGATCTGCGCACCGGCCTGAGCCTGTACTTCGGCGCCGACACCGGCTTCGGCCCGCTGTACCTCGCGCTCACCCACGCACCGCGCGGCTCGTCGGGCGTGATGCTCTTCCTCGGCCGGCCTTAACGACCTGCCGGCAGCAGGCGCGCCATCGTCTCGGCCACCCGCGCCGGCCGCTCGTGGATCAACCAATGCGTCGCGTCCGGTACGCGCTGCACATCGAGCTCGGGCACCCAGGCCTGCAGACCGTCGAGCAGCGCGAGCGGCAAGGCCGTGTCGCCTTCGCCCCAGAGCACCGTGGTCGGCACGCGCACCGTCACCGCCTCGCAGGGCAGCACCAGGGTGTGGATCGGGTCGTCGGCCGCCAGCGGTGGCCGCAACGGCGAGGCGCGGTAGTAGTTGAGCGCGCCTTCGAGGCCCTGCCGCCACAGCGCGCGGTAGCGCTCGCGCACCGCTTCGTCGAGCCAGGCCGCACCACCCATGCCGGTGAGAAAGGGCCACAGGCGCGCGTAGTCGTTCTCCGCCAGCAGGGGCGCCGCGTCCGGGCGGCACAGGAAGTTCATGTAGGCGCTCGCCTCGCGCTGCGCCGCACTGTCGCGCAGCTCACGCAGGAAGGTGGCCGGGTGCGGCGAGTTGATGATCAGCAGCCGCTTGAGCAATCCCGGCCGCTGCGCCGCCAGGTTCCAGGCCACGGCACCGCCCCAGTCGTGAGCCACCAGCAGGTCGATGGGCGCGCCGAGCTGTTCGATCAGCGCCGCGACGTCGGCTACCAGGTGCCTGGCGCGATAGGCCTCCACCGCCGCTGGCGCGCTCGAACGCTCGAAGCCGCGCAGGTTCGGCGCCACGCAACGCGCGTGCGGCGCCACGCGCTGCATCACCTCGTCCCAGATGAAGGCCCCCTCGGGAAAGCCGTGCAGCAGCAGCGCGGTGGGCCCGCCGCGCTCGCCGGCCGCGCGACAGGACAAGGTGATGCCGTGCGGCAACGCGATGTCGAAAGTTTCGACATCGCTCAAGGATGCGCCCAGCCGTGCAGCGTCTGCAGCGCGTCGTCGACGCCGGTCTTCTTCAGCGCCGAGAACAGGCACACCCCGATGTCCGAGGCCTCGCCCGAGTACGCGCCCAGCGCCTCGGTCGTGGCGCGCAGCGACGCGTCGGCCTCCTTGCGCGACAGCTTGTCGGCCTTGGTCAGCAGCACCAGCAACTTGACCATGCCGCTGCGCACGCGCGGCTCGATCCATTGCAGCAGGCGGTGGTCCAGTTCGGTCAGGCCCAGGCGCGAATCGGCCAGCAGCACCACGCCGGTCAGGTCACGTCGCTGCACCAGGTAGTCGGCCATCACCTGCTGCCAGCGCACCTTGGCCTCGCGCTCGACGGCCGCATAGCCGTAGCCGGGCAGGTCGGCGAACAGCGCGTCGGGCGCCTCCGCCGGCCCCAGCTCGAACAGGTTGATGTGCTGCGTGCGCCCCGGCGTCTTGGACGCGAAGGCCAGGCGCTTGTGCTGCGCCAGCGTGTTGATCGCGGTCGACTTGCCGGCGTTGGAGCGCCCCACGAAGGCGATCTCCGGCAGCTCGGGCAGCGGCATCTGGTCGAGCCGCGCGGCGGTGGTCAGGAAGCGCGCGCTGCGCGCCCAGGCCAGGGCTTGTTTGGCGGCAGCGTCTTGTTCTGTGGGCAGGTTCATGCGCCATTGTAAAATTCGCGGGTTTTTGCGCCCCGGCGCTCCCCAACAAAACTCTGCCCGCGACCCATGATGGCTCGAACCCTGCTGCTCGGCGCCCTGACCTTCGTCTCCAGCCTGACGATGGCCGCCACCCCGGCACCTGCCGCGAAGCCCGACCTGGCCAAGGGCCAGGCGCTGTCGACCCAGGTCTGCGTGGCCTGCCACACGGCCGACGGGTCGCGCGGCAGCCCGGCCAACCCGATCCTCGCCGGCCAGCACCCGGAGTACCTGGTCAAGCAACTGCAGGAGTTCAAGTCCGGCAAGCGCAACAACCCGGTGATGAAGGGCTTTGCCAGCGCGCTGTCCGACGAGGACATGAAGAACGTCGCGTTCTTCTACGCCGGCAAGAGCGCCAAGCCCGGCTTCGCCAAGGACAAGGACCTGGTCAAGCTGGGCGAGAGGATCTACCGCGGCGGCATCGCCGACAAGGCGGTGCCTGCCTGCGCCGGCTGCCACAGCCCCAACGGCGCCGGCATCCCGGCCCAATACCCGCGCGTCGGCAGCCAGCACGCCGATTACACCGAGGCGCAACTGGTTGCCTTCCGTAGCGGTGCGCGCGCCAACAGCGCGCAAATGTCCACGATCGCAGCCAGGATGAGCGACCGCGAGATCAAGGCGGTGTCCGACTACATCGCTGGCCTGCGCTGAAACCGGCGTCAGCTCCGTACGCCAAGGCCGGTCATTGACCGGCCTTCGCATTTGCTCACACCCCTGGCGCCGATAATCCGCCGATGACTTCGGAAAGCACCGCCATTGCTGCACCGGCGCGCGCCGGGCGCGACGCGCTCGAGCTGCTGTCGTCGATGCGCTTCGCGATCTCGCTGCTGGCGCTGATCTGCATCGCCTCGATCGTCGGCACGGTGGTCAAGCAGGCCGAGCCGGCCAACAACTACGTCAACCAGTTCGGCCCGTTCTGGGCCGAGGTGTTCGGCGCGGTCAATCTGTACACCGTCTACAGCGCGCCCTGGTTCCTGCTGATCCTGGCCTTCCTCGTCGTCTCGACCAGCCTGTGCATCGCACGCAACACGCCCAAGATCCTGGTCGACCTGCGCTCGATGAAGGAGCAGGTGCGCGAGCAGGCGCTCGCCTCCTTCCATCACAGGGCCAGCGGCGTGCGCGCCGCCGAGGCGCCGGACGCCGCGCTGGCGCGCGTGTCGGCTCTGCTGGTGGCCGCCGGCTGGAAGGCCAAGGCCCAGGTGCGGCCGAACGGCACGATGGTCGCGGCGCGCAAGGGCGCGGCCAACAAGATCGGCTACCTGGCCGCGCATTCGTCCATCGTGCTGGTCTGCCTGGGCGGCCTGCTCGACGGCGACCTGGTGGTGCGCACGCAGATGGCGCTGCTCGGCAAGAGCGTGTATTCGGGTGGCGGGCTGATCAGCGAGGTCAAGCCCGAGCACCGCCTGTCGGAGAAGAACCCCACCTTCCGCGGCAACCTGATGGTGCCCGAGGGCCAGCGCGCCGGCACCGCCATCCTGACGATGCCGCAGGGCGTGGTGCTGCAGGACCTGCCCTTCGACGTGGAGCTGAAGAAGTTCATCGTCGAGTACTACAGCACCGGCATGCCCAAGCTGTTCGCCAGCGAGATCGTGATCCACGACCACGAGACCAAGCAGGCCATCCCCGCCACCGTCAAGGTCAACGAACCGGCCTTCCACCGCGGCATCGCGCTCTACCAGAGCAGCTTCGACGACGGCGGCTCGGCGGTGAAGCTGCGCGCGCTGCCGCTCGGCGCCGGGGGTGAACCCTTCGACATCGAAGGCGTCATCGGCGGCAAGAGCGAACTCACGAGTTCGACCGACAAGCTCACGCTCGAGTACACCGCGCTGCGCGTGATCAACGTCGAGAACCTGGTCGGCGGCGCCAATGCCGCGGCCGACGTGCGCCGCGTCGACCTGACCACCACGCTGACCGACCACCTCGGCTCCGGCGCCAAGTCCGTGAGCAAGAAGGAGCTGCGCAACGTCGGCCCGGCGATCACCTACAAGCTGCGCGACGCCTCGGGCCAGGCGCGCGAGTACCAGAACTACATGCTGCCGGTGGAACTCGACGGCCGGCGCATCTTCCTCGCTGGCGTGCGCGACACGCCGGCCGAACAGTTCCGCTACCTGCGCATCCCGGCCGACGACAAGGACAGCCTCGACGGCTGGCTGGCGCTCAAGCGCGCGCTCGACGACCCGGCGCTGCGGCGCGAGGCGGTGCGGCGTTATGTCGCGCTGGCCGCGCCGGCCGACAAGCCCGAGATGGTGCAGCAGCTGACGGCCACCGCCACCCGCGCGCTCGGCCTGTTCGCCGGCGCCGAGGCCCCGAGCAAGGACGCGGCAGCGGCCGGCGCGCTGCGCGGCGGCCTGCCGGCACTGGGCCAGTTCCTCGAGTCGAGCGTGCCCGAGGCCGAGCGCCAACGCATCTCCGAGGTGCTGCTGCGCATCGTCAACGGCGCGATGTTCGAGCTGGCCAACGTCGCGCGCGAGAAGGCAGGCCAGGCCGCGCTGCCGCCCAACGACGCCTCGCAGGCCTTCATGACGCAGGCCGTGCTGGCGCTGTCGGACAGCCAGTTCTACCCGGCGCCGCTGCTGTTCCAGCTGGCCGACTTCCGCCACGTGCAGGCCAGCGTGTTCCAGGTCGCGCGCGCGCCGGGCAAGACCATCGTCTACCTCGGCGCGGCGCTGCTGATCATCGGCGTGTTCGTCATGCTGTACATCCGGGAACGCCGCGTGTGGATCTGGATCGAAAGCGACGGCGCCGCCGGCAGCAAGCTGAGTGCCGCGCTGTCGACCAACCGGCGCACGATGGACACCGATGTCGAGTTCGAGCAACTGAGGCGGGCCTTGTTGCCTGCGGAGGCAAAGCCATGAACACCACCACCCTCACCTTCGGCGGTCCCGGCTACTGGGCACGCCGCACGGCGCTGGACTGGCTGTTCGCGCTGGCCGTGCTGGTCGGCGCGGGCTATGCGCTCTCGCGCTACGCGGGCTCGATGGACGTCTATGAAAAGGCGATCCTTGTCGGCGCGGTGCCGGCGGTGGTGGCGCTCGGCTGGTTCTGGGGCGCGCTGCGCACGCTGGCGCTGGGCGTCGGCGCGGCCACGCTGCTGGCGATCGCGCTCTACAGCCGCACCAGCGACGGTTTCGGTGCCGACCTTGCACAGGGCGAGCAGATGTTCCTGCTCAAGTACTTCCTGTCGAGCCAGAGCGCGATCCTGTGGATGTGCGTGCTGTTCCTGATGAGCACGGTGTTCTACTGGATCGGCTTCTTCGCGAAGTCGTCCGAGCCGGCGCGCGACAACGCCGCGCTGCGCATCGGCAGCGGGCTGGCCTGGGCCGCCGTGGTGATGGCGCTGATCGGCACCCTGGTGCGCTGGTTCGAGAGCCACCAGATCGGCCCCGACATCGGCCACATTCCGGTCAGCAACCTGTACGAGGTGTTCGTCCTCTTCTGCTGGCTGACGGCGCTGTTCTACCTCTGGTTCGAGCAGCGCTATGCGACACGCGCGCTCGGCGCCTTCGCGATGCTGATCGTCAGCGCCGCGGTCGGTTTCCTCGGCTGGTACACCGTGGCGCGCGAAGCGCACGAGATCCAGCCCCTGGTGCCCGCCCTGCAGAGCTGGTGGATGAAGCTGCACGTGCCGGCCAACTTCATCGGCTACGGCACGTTCGCGCTCGCCGCGATGGTGGCCTTTGCCTTCCTGATCAAGCAGCAGGCCGACGAGACACGCTGGTGGAAGCTGGCGCCGCTGTGGGCGCTCGGCGTGGTGCTGTGCTTCGAGCCCTTCGTGTTCCGCAAGACCGGCAGCATCGCCAACTACTGGGCGCTGTACTTCGGCATCTCGGCGCTGATCGTGGCCGGCATCCTGTTGATGCGAAAGCGCATCGCGCTGCGCCTGCCGAGCTTCGAAGTGCTCGACGACGTGATGTACAAGGCCATCGCGGTCGGCTTCGCGTTCTTCACCATCGCCACCATCCTCGGCGCCTTCTGGGCCGCCGAGGCCTGGGGCGGCTACTGGAGCTGGGATCCGAAGGAGACCTGGGCTCTGATCGTGTGGCTGAACTACGCGGCCTGGCTGCACATGCGCCTGATGAAGGGCCTGCGCGGCACGATCTCGGCCTGGTGGGCGCTGGTGGGCCTGGTGATCACCACTTTCGCCTTCCTCGGCGTGAACATGTTCCTGTCCGGCCTGCACTCGTACGGCGAGCTCTGAAGTTCGGGCCGGCGGGGCCGATAACCCCGCCATGTCCTGCCCTCATTGCGGCTGCCCCGCCGGCGCCTCCTCCGCCCCCGACGAAGCCAACTTCGTCCGCCTGGACGCCGACTTCGTGCGCGTGATCGAAGACGTGATCGACACCCTGATCGCACGCAACCTGATCAACATCACCGACCTGCCCGACCAGGCGCAGGCCAAGCTGTTTACGCGCCGCAGCTACCGCAATCACCTGGGCCGCCACGCGCTGAAGCTGTTCGAGGACAGCGGTGTCGCCGACGTGGTCCCCGACACCAACCTCGGCCCCTTGGTTTGAGCCCGGCTTAGCGCGGCAGCACGATCGCCGCGGAAGGATCGAAGTCGACGCCCACCGCGCCGCCCGCCGCCGGCGGCGGTTCGTCGTCGTTCGTGAACAGCAGCAGCGTGCCCCAGGGCGTGTCCACCAGCACCTCGAGGTGGCTGCCCAGGTAGTCGACGCGCCGGCAGGTGCCGGGCAGGCGCCCGGCGCCTGCGGTCACGAGGCGCAGCCGGTGCGGGCGCAGCGCCAGCGTCGCCGGCCCGGGCTGCGCACCTTCGATGGCAAGCCTGACATCTGCAGTCACGAAGGTCCGGCCGCCATCGGCCACCTCGCCATCGACCAGGTTCGCGTCGCCGATGAAGTCGGCCAGGAAGCGGCTGGCCGGCTTGCGATACAGCTCGTGCGGTGCGCCCTGCTGCGCGATGCGGCCGGCCTCCATCACGATGATCTTGTCCGACACCGCGAGCGCCTCGCTCTGGTCGTGGGTCACGTACACCACGGTCAGCTGGAGCGACTGCTGCAGTTCGCGGATCTCCTGGCGCACGCGGCGGCGCAGCTTGGCGTCGAGGTTGGACAGCGGCTCGTCGAACAACAGCACCGCGGGCTCCAGCACCAGCGAGCGCGCCACCGCGACGCGCTGCTGCTGGCCGCCCGACAGCTCCGAGGGCAGGCGCTTCTCCAGGCCCGCCAGGCCGAGCATCTTCAGCTTGTCGTGCGCCAGCGCCTCGGCCTCGGCGCGGCTCTTCTTCATCGACTGCGGGCCGTAGCACACGTTGTCCATCACGGTCATGTGCGGGAACAGCGCGTAGGACTGGAACACCATGCTCACGTCGCGCTCGGCTGCGCTCAGCTTCGTCACGTCCTGGCCGGCGATCAGGATGCGCCCGCCCGACGCCGCCTCGAGACCGGCCACCATGCGCAGCGTGGTCGTCTTGCCGCAGCCGGACGGCCCGAGCAGCGTGACCAGCGTGGCCGGCTCGATCGTGAACGACACCGTGTCCACCGCGGTCACCGGGCCGTAGCGCTTGGACACGCCCTCGAAGACGACCCCGCCCTGCTTCACGCTCTTGTCGTTGCTTGCCATGCCTGTCAATGCCCCGTGACCAGTTCCGCCTGCGAGCGCCGGCCGATGCGCACGCTGCCGGTGAACTTGCTCACCGCCAGCAGCATCAGCGACATGAAGACGATCAGCACCGTGGAGTACGCGATCGCCAGCGGGTACTCGCCAGCCTCGACGCGGCCGATGATGTAGACCGTGGCCAGGTTGTACTTCGCGGTGGCCAGGAAGATCACCGCGCTGACCGCCGTCATCGCGTGCGTGAAGCTGAAGATCAGGGTCGCGACGATGGCAGGCTTCAGCAGCGGCAGCACCACCTGTGTCAGCGTGCGCCAGGTCGAGGCGCGCAGGGTCGACGAGGCCTCGTCGAGCGACTTGTCGATCTGCGCCAGCGCCGCGATGCCGGCGCGCACGCCCACCGGCATGTTGCGGAACACGAAGCACAGGATCAGGATCGCCAGGCCACCCGTCAGCTCCAGCGGCGGCACGTTGAAGGCCACGATGTAGGCCACGCCGATCACCGTACCCGGCACCGCGAAGCTGACCATGGTCAGGAACTCGAACGTGCGCCGGCCGGCGAACTGCTGGCGCGTGATCACATAGGCCGACAGCAGGCCGACGACGGCCGTCAGCGGCGCGGCGATCGCCGCCACCTCGATCGTCGTGAAGAAGCTGTCCCAGGCCGAGCCGGTGAAGGCCGGCGCGCCGTTGCGCCACTCGATGCCGAAGCCGGCCGCGATGTGCGACACCACCGGCGTCATGTCGCCGCGGCCCACGTCCTTGACGAAGCCGCCGACCAGGATCACCGCGTAGCAGGCCAGCGTGAACACGATCCACAGCATCGCGAAGCCGACGCAGCCGCGGCGCAGACCCGTGGGCAGTTGTGCCGGCAGCCCGGCGTCGCCCTTGCCGCTGACGGTGACGTAGCTCGCCTTGCCGAGCCAGCGCTGCTGCAGCCAGAACGCGATCAGCGTGAAGCCGAGCAGCACCATGGCCAGCGCCGCCGCGCGCCCGGGTTCGTGCTGCGCCCCGGCCACCGCGAAGAAGATCTTGGTCGACAGCACCTCGTAGTTGCCGGCCAGCACCACCGGGTTGCCGAAGTCCGCCAGGCTCTCGACGAAGCCGAGCAGGAAGCTGTTGGCCAGCGCCGGCCGCAACAGCGGCCAAGTGACGGTGCGGAACACCCGTGCACGCGTCGCGCGCAGCGTCTGCGCCGCTTCCTCGAGCGACGGGCTCACGGCGGCCAGCGCGCCGGACAGGATCATGAAGGCGATCGGCGTGAAGGTCAGCAGCTGCGCCAGCGTCACGCCGGTCAGACCGTAGATCCAGCGTGAGCGCGGGATGTCGAACACCGTGTTGAGCCAGCCGGTCACGAGGCCGGTGCGGCCGAACAGCACCACCAGCGCGAGCGCGATCACGAACGGCGGCGTGACGATCGGCAGCACCGCCATCACCCTGTACAGCGCGCTGAAGCGCTGTGCCCCACGCTGCGCGGCCAGTGCCATCACCAGGCCGATCAGCGTGGTGCCGAAGCCGACGATCGTGGCCAGGATCACCGAGTTGACCGCCACGCCGCACTGCGTGCCGTTGCCCACCCACGGCAGGCAGTTCAGGCCCCAGATGTCGCGCGCCAGCAGGCGCTCGAAGGCCAGGCCCGGCGCGAAGCGGCCCTGCGTGTCGAGCAGCGCCGCGAGCAGGGACTTGCCCACCGGGTAGAAGATGAACAGGCCGAGCAGCGCGGCGATCGTCACGACGATCATCGACACCGTCGTGTCGCCGACGAACAGGCCGCAGCGCGCGAGCGCGCGCGCGAACAGCAGCGTCAGCAGCAGCAGGGCCGCATAGCTGACGATGCCGAAGGGCTGCGTCGCCGCCGCAAAACCCCAGCCGAGCAGGCCCACTGCGGCCAGCCCGGTCACGGCCGCGGCCAGCGGGGCCGGCCACCAGCCCGCGCCCCGCGGCAGCGCGGCGATGGCGGACGCGCCGGCCGTCATAGGCAACGCGTCACGAGGGGCGTCACTTCGGGAGTTTCGAGATCTCCTCGTCCCACTTGGTCAACAGGCGCTTGCGCTCGGCCGACGAACCGTACTTCACGAAGTCATAGTTGATCAGCTTCACCTCGGTCAGCTTGGGCGCCTGCGCCGGCACCGGCGCGGCCTTGTTCGACGGCACCTGGTAGCTCACCTTGGCGCCGGAGCCCACCGCCTGGGCTTCGACGCTCAACGCCCAGTCGTACCACTTCTTGGCGTTGTCCATGTTCTTGGCGCCCTTGACGATGCTCATCGAACCGATCTCGTAGCCCGTGCCTTCGCAGGGGCTGACGATCTTGACCGGTGCACCACCCACCGCCTGTGTCACCGCGTCGTGCTGGAAGGTGATGCCGATCAGGCTCTCGCCGGTGGCCGCCGCGCGCGCCGGCGCCGCGCCGCTCTTGGTGTACTGGTTGACGTTCTTGTGCATCGCCTTCATGAAGTCGAAGGCCTTCTGCTCGCCCATGATCTGCACCAGCGTCGCCAGCATCGTGTACGAGGTGCCGGACGAGTTCGGGTTCGCGACCTGGATGTCGTCCTTGAACTCGGGCTTGGCCAGATCGGCCCAGCACTTGGGCTCCGGGAGCTTGCGCTTGGCCAGTTCGGTGGTGTTGAAGCTGTAGCCCAGCGCACCGGCGTAGATGCCGACGGTGCGGCCCTTGGAGGCCTCCCACTGCTTGACCGCCCAGTCCTGCAACTCGGCCATCTTGGGTGACTTGTACGGTTCGGTCAGCCCTTCCTCGGCGGCCTGCAGGTGCGGGTCACCGGTACCGCCCCACCACACGTCGCCCTTGGGGTTGGCGGCTTCGGCCTTGAGCTGGGCGTAGAACTCGCCCGAGCTCTTGCGCGTCATCAGCACCTTGATGCCGGTGGCCTTCTCGAAGGCGGCCACCATCGGGCGGCACCATTCTTCCTGGACGGTGCAGTACAGCACCAGTTCGCCCTGCGCGGACGCGGCCAGCGGCGAGGCCAGCAGAACGGCGGCACCCAGCCATGCACGGAACTTCATCGTTGTCTCCTCGGTAAAGCAGCTAGATCAAAGGCCCGATGCCGACCACGCGGG
Organism: Aquincola sp.; assembly: GCA_022841885.1. GTDB lineage: Bacteria > Pseudomonadota > Gammaproteobacteria > Burkholderiales > Burkholderiaceae_C > CADEEN01. The sequence continues at coordinate 55,240 of JALHQP010000007.1, forward strand.
CCAACGGTTCGGCCAGCGCAGCATTGGTCGCCACCAGCGCATTGCCCGAGTTCAAACCATCCCCGGCAAAGAAGTCATTGGTGAAACCCCCTGCTTCGCGCACCAGCAGCACGCCGGCGGCGCAGTCCCACGAGTTGATGTGCTGCTCGGCGTAGGCCTCGACGCGGCCGGCCGCCACATCGGCCAGGCCGAGCGCGCCCGAGCCGGCGCGGCGCATCGCGCAGCCGGCGTCGTACACGCGCTGCAGCAGCGCCAGGTACTCGGCCGTGCTGCGCCGCGTCGACCAGCCGCATTCGACGGTGGCCTGCTGCATGTCGGCGATCGGGCTCACCGCGATGCGCTCGCCGTTCATCCAGGCGCCGGTGCCGCGGCCGGCCCAGTACAGCCGCTCGTGCGAGGGGTCGTGCAGCGCACCGGCCGCGAGTTCGCCGTGCGACATCAGGCCGATCGACACGCAGTAGTGCGCGATGCCGCGCGCGTAGTTCGCGGTGCCGTCGATCGGGTCGACGATCCACAGGTGCTCGGCGTTCGGATCGCCGCTCGCGCCGCCCTCCTCGCCGAGCACGGCGTCGTTGGGGTAGCGCGCCGCGATCTGCTCGCGGATGAAGCGCTCGACCTTGGCGTCCATCTCGGTCAGCACGTCGTGGCGGCCCTTCATCGAGACGCCCTTCATGCCCAGAGCGCCGAAGCCGGTGTGGGCCAGGTGTCCCGCGTCGCGCGCCAACGAGGCACAGAATTCAAGTCGATCCATGCGCGGCGATCCTAGGACGTGGGACGCACAACGCCAGCGGGCCAACCCGCACCGGGGCGTCCCTCAGTACACCACGCCGCGGCGCCGTGCCATCTCGTCACCCATCGCGCGCTGCACCGACGCATCGAGCACCAGCGCGGCGGCGGGAAACACCTCATCGTCCTCGAGTGCGAGATGGGCGCGATACAACTGCGTGAACGCCTGCCACTCGGCGCGCGTGGCCGGCGTGATGGCCGCCGTGGCATCGCCGCGCACGATCGCCTGCAACTGCACGCTCAGGCGGGCCCAGGCCTCGGCCATCCGCGCATGGTCGGCCAGCACACGCTCAGCGAGCCCCGTCAGACCTGCCGCACGCAAGGCCGGCAGCACGTGGCGCTCCTCGTCCTCGTGGTGCTGCGGCGCGGCCAGGTCGAAGTAGCGCAGCACGTCGCGCGCCGCGCTGCCCGCGGCCTCGTCGGCACCCTGGGTCGTCAGATGCTCGCCCAGGCGCTCGAGCAGGCGCAGCGATCGCTCAACGCGCTCGTGGCAGGCCGCGAGCATCTCGAACGGCTGGTCGAACCCGACTGCGGGCGCCGAGTTCAAGTGCAACCCGATGGCGTTCACCCGCATTGCCCCACATAGCCGCAGGCGGTGCAGAAGTCGCAGCCGTCCTTGTGGATCATCGTGGCATTGCCGCACTCGGGGCAGGGCCGTCCGGCCTGCAGCTTCGGCGCTTCGCGCGCGACGCCGCCTCGCGGCGCGGCCAGCACGCCCATCTCGCGCAGCGGGTAGCCTTCCTCGTCGAGCACGCCGAGCATCGCGTAGCGGTGGATCACCAGGCGCGCGAGGTAGGCCACGGTCGAGGGCCAGGTCTGCTGGCGGCGTTGCCCCGGGACGAACGCCATGAAGTGACCGAGCGGCTCGGCGTAGTTCAGCAGCTTGCGCAGCTTCATGCCGATCCACGCCGGGTCGATCACGCGCATGTCCAGCGACAGCAAGCGCGCCAGGCCGTCGAGCGCGCGCGGGTAGTTGCCCGAGAGCGCGAGCGCGCAGGGTCGCGTCACCGGCACGCCGTCGGGCCCGGGCAGCGTCACCTCCTTCAGCGTCACGGTGAAGTGCTCGCCGCTCGCGGGGTTGTCGATGTCCACCGCCCAGGCCAGCGTGCCCGAGCTGTCGGTGTGGGGTTCGTCGCGCGCGAACAGGGCGTCCATCACCGGCGTGCTTGCGCCGGGCGGCGGCGGCAGCACGCCAAGCTGCTCGCAGCGCCAGCGCAGCACCGCGGCGGTAGCCGCGACCACGCCCGGGAAAGGCCGGCGCTCGCCGTGCGGCGGGAAGGGCATGTCGAACGGGCGCTCTTCGGCCACGGTGGCGAGCGCGTCGAGCTTCAGCTCGAGCCAGGCCGGGTCGTCGGCGCGCAGGTCCATCGACAGCGTCTTGGCCAGCGCCCCCAGGCCGCGCGGCTGCTCGGCGCCGTTGACCCAGGTCTCGAAGGGCTGCGGCGTTGCACCGTCCTGCCTGGGCCACTCGCCGACGAACAGCGCGAAGTCGCCGAACGGGTGCTGGATCATGTAGGTCCAGGCCGCGTTGCCGCCCGGCAGCTCGGGCCGGCCGGGCCAGCGCAGCGAGGCCAGCACCGGCGTGCGCGGCGCGGCCAGCGCGAGGCGCCGGTTGGCGTCGCTCACCGTCAGCGGTGCCGGCTGCGTCGACGACAGCACGCTGCCGATCACCGCGTTGGGCCGGTAGGTCGCCAGGCCCTTCAAGCCGAGCGACCAGGCCTGTTGATAGAGCTGCTCGAAGTCGGCATACGGGTAGTCGGCCGGCACGTTGACCGTCTTGCTGATCGAGGTGTCGATGAAGGGCGCCACCGCAGCGACCATCTGCGCGTGCGCCTGCGCGCTCATCTCCAGTGCGGTGACGAAGGCCGGGGTCAGCGGCGCGTCTTCGCCCTTCAGGTGGCGGTACAGGCGCCAGGCATGGTCCTCGACCGCGTGCTCGACCAGGCGACCGTCGGGGTCGCGCTTCTTGCGCGTGTAGGTCCAGCTGAACGCCGGCTCGATGCCGTTGCTCGCGTTGTCGGCGAAGGCCAGGCTGATGGTGCCGGTGGGCGCGATCGACAGCAGGTGCGAGTTGCGGATGCCGTGGGCACGGATGCGTTCCTTCAGCGCCGCCGGCAGGCGCGAGGCGAAACGCCCGCCCGCGAGATAAAGGTCGGCGTTGAAGAGCGGGAACGCGCCGCGCTCCACCGCCAGGTCCACCGACGCGTCGTAGGCAGCGTCGCGCATCGCGGCCGCGATGCGCTGCGCACGCTCACGCGCCGGCTCGGTGTCGTAGCGCAGGCCGAGCATCACCAGCGCGTCGCCGAGGCCGGTGAAACCGAGGCCGATGCGGCGCTTGCTCATCGCTTCGTGCTGCTGCGCCGGCAGCGGCCACAGCGACACGTCGAGTACGTTGTCGAGCATGCGCACCGCCACCTTCACCAGTGCAGCGAAGGCGGCGTCGTCGAACGACGCATCGTCCTCGTACGGCTTCCTGACGAAGCGCGTCAGGTCGATCGAGCCGAGGCAGCAGCAGCCGTACGAGGGCAGCGGCTGTTCGGCGCAGGGGTTGGTCGCAGTGATCGACTCGCAGTACGCGAGGTTGTTGTCGCGGTTGATCGCGTCGAGGAAGAGCACGCCCGGCTCGGCATGGTCGTAGGTCGAGCGCATCACCTGGTCCCACAACGCGCGCGCGGCCACCTTGCGGTAGACCCACTGCCCGTCGTCGCGCTGCCAGGCCCCCGCAGCCTTGAGCGTCGGCCCGGGCTCGGCACGGTGCACCAGTTCGATCTCGCTGCCGTCCTGCACCGCCTGCATGAAGGCGTCGGTCACGCCGACCGAAATGTTGAAGTTGGCGAGGTCGCCCTTGTCCTTGGCGTGGATGAAGGCCTCGATGTCCGGGTGGTCGCAGCGCAGCACGCCCATCTGCGCACCGCGGCGCGAGCCGGCGGACTCCACCGTCTCGCAGCTGCGATCGAACACGCGCATGTAGCTCACCGGGCCCGAGGCGTTGCTCTGCGTCGCGGCGACCCAGGCGCCCTGGGGCCGGATGCGCGAGAAGTCGTAGCCGACACCGCCGCCGCGGCGCATCGTCTCGGCCGCTTCGGCCAGCGCGGTATAGATGCCCGGGTGGCCGTCCTCGTCGTGGCGGATCGAGTCGCCCACCGGCTGCACGAAGCAGTTGATGAGCGTGGCCGCGAGCGGCGTGCCGGCCGCCGACTGGATGCGCCCGGCCGGAATGAAGCCGCCCTGCAGCGCCTGCAGGAAGCGCTCCTGCCAGTGCGCGCGGCGGTCCTCGGGTTCGGCCTCGGCGAGCGCGCGCGCGACGCGCTTCAGCACATCGTCGATGGTCTGTTCGTCGCCCTTGGCGTACTTGTCGCGCAGCACCTCGGCGCTGATCGCCTGCGCCGGCAGGGCCCGCGTCTTGGCACGGGGTGAGGTCATGGTCTGTGTCCCTTGGGTCAGGTCTCGGGCCGGCGCCACAGCCACCAGGCCACGATGAAGAGCAAGGCCGGCAGCATGAGCTTGGCCGCCGAGGGAGCGTCCGATGCCGCGACGAGCGCCACGCTGGCCAGCATCGAGACCGATGCCAGCCACTTGGCGCTGCGCGGCACCGCACGGTGGTCGCGCCAGCGCCGGATCGGCGGGCCGTAACGCGCGTGCGCGAGCAGCCAGGCCTCGACCTGCGGCCAGCCCTTGCCCGCGGCCCAGGCCGCGACGAGCAGGAAGGGCGTGGTGGGCAGCAGCGGCAGGAAGGCGCCGACCACGCCGAGCACGAGGCAGCCCAGCGCCAGCGCGCGCCACAGCAGCAGGGTCGCCAAGCGCGTGATCACGAGCGCCACACCTCAGCCCACGCGCCAGAAGCCCAGCGGGTGGCGCGACAGCGCCACGCTGAGCATGGTCGCGAACACGATCAGCGCAGCCAGCAGGAGGCCCGCACGCACCCTGGGGTGGCGCGCGCGCTTGAGCGCAAAGCTGCCGAGCACGATGTAGGCCACGAGGAGCAGGAGCTTGGCGCCGAGCCATGGCTCGCGCAAGGGGTTCAGGCCGAGAATTGTCCACAGCGCCACGCCGGCACCCAGCAAGGCCGTGTCGATGACCACGCTGGCGACGCGGACCGCGCGCCGCATCGGCCAGTCGGCGTCGAGCAGCACCGCGATGCCGCGCGATGCGAACAGGCTGCCGCTGGCGAGCACCAGGGCCACGTGCCAATGCCGTAGCGGCACCACCCAGCCCAGCGACTCAACGATCATCGGTTCAGACGGCGCCGAGCGCCACGCCCGGCGTCAGCAGGCGCTCGATCAGCGCGCGCACCGTCGCGATGCGCTCGCCGAAGGGCAACGCGCCCGCGCCGCGGAAGAACAGGCCCTTGTCGACCTCGCCGCGCAGCGCCGAAGCCAGGCGCTGGTCGATGCAGAACTGGCCCCAGCCCGGCAGGCCGTCGCGCAACCCGCATTGCGCCAGACAGTCGAAGGCGAGCGTGCAGCGCGCCTTCTTGTGCACGGCGGCCTGCAGCCGCGGCAACGCGTCGAGGTAGTTGCGCAGCCAGCGCGTCATCACCGCGCGCGCCGGCAGGCCGGCCACGCTGGTGAACTCGACCACGTCCTCGTCCTTGGCGCGCGCCAGCACACGCTTGAAGTTCTCGTGCGCGTCGCACTCCTCGGTGGCGACGAAGGGCGTGCCCAGCTGCACCGCGGCGGCGCCGAGCGACTGCGCGCGTGCGATGTCCTCGAAGCGGCGGATGCCGCCGGCCACGATCAGCGGCACTTCGCGCTCGATGCCCGCGCTGCGCAGGAAGGCGTTGGCTTCGGGCAGCACACGTTCGAAGTCGAAGCGGGTGTCGGTCAGATCCTCGATCTTGGCCGCCCCCAGGTGGCCGCCAGCCCAGCGCGGGTGCTCGATCACGATGGCGTCGGGCACGCGCTGCTTGCGCTCCCACTTCTTCACCACCAGCGCGATGCCGCGTGCGTCGGACAGGATCGGGATCAGCGCCACCCGCGGATGCTCGCGCGCCAGGTCGGGCAGGTCCAGCGGCAGGCCGGCGCCGACCACCACCGCGTCGACGCCGGCCTCGAGCGAGGTGCGCACCAGGTCCGCGTACTGCTCCACCGCGCGCATGATGTTCACCGCGACCGGCCCGCGGCCCTGCGCGAGTTGTCGGGCGGCGGCGATCTCGCGCTGCAGCGCCTCGAGGTTGGCGGCGTTGATCGCGTCCTTGGCACCCGGCCCGGTGCCCTCGGCCGCGCTGCGCGCCATCAGGTCCGGGTGATGGCGCCGCAGGTCGATCGCCGACAGCGTGCCCACCGCACCCTGCGCGGCCACGCTGCCGGCCAGCCGGTGCGCCGACACGCCCACGCCCATGCCGCCCTGCACCAGCGGCAGCAGTCGGCGTCCGGCCAAGGTCAGGGGTTTGAGTCCGCCGTCCTGCCACAGCCGCCGCAGGGCGGGATCGAGATGGTCGAGGTCTTGCATGGGCCGGCGGGCAGGGTAGGGGCCGCGCGCGGTCGTGGCCTTGACCTGCTTTAAGACCTCACCAGCGCCCGCGCAAAGCGAGGCGCCAGGTGCGCGGCGCCTCCACCTGCGTGAACAGCGGCGACTTGTTGGCCAGGCGCACATCGTCGAGGTTGCGCACGCCGAGCGTGGCCTCCAGGCCGGCGGCCAATCCCAGCGTCACATGGCCGCTCACCAGCGTCACGTCGGGCACCGCGCGCGAGCCGGTGGCCGGCGGCGTGGCTGGCAAGCGCTGGTCGCCGGCATGTTCGAGCAACGCGCCGACGCGCCACGCGCCCTGCTGCCAATCGAGCCGCGCCGTCGCGCTGTGGCGCGGCCGTCGGTCGAGGCGCTGCCCGCTGCCGTTCTTGGCATCGAGCCAGGTGTAGTTCACGCCGGCGGTGAAGCCTTGGCCGAGCGGCTGCAGCCACGAGGCCTCGATCCCGCGCAGCCGCGCCTTGGCCAGGTTCTCGTAGGTGTAGGTGCCGATCCCCGGTGTCGGGCCCGGCGTCACCAGGCGCACCTCGATCAGGTCTTGCACGCGCTGGTCGAAGGCCATGAGCTGCCATTGCGACGGGCCGTTGGCATAGCCGATGCCGACCTCCAGCGCGTCGCTGGTCTCGGGCTTCAAGTCCGGGTTGCCGAGGAAGGTGTTGGGACCTTCGGGCCGCGCGCCCGGCACCACCTGCTTCAGGTTGGGCACCTTGAAGCCGTGGCTGTAGCCCCCCTTGACGGTCCACGCCGGTGCCACGCGCCACACCGCGTAGGCGCGCGGGCTCCACTCGCGGCCGTAGCGGCCATGCTCGTCATGACGCGCACCGAGCGTCAGCGTCAACGGCTCCATGATGCGCCACTCGTCCTGCACGAACAGCGAGCGGTGGCGCAGGGTCGAGCGCCCGCCCGGCAGACCGGGGTCGTCGAGCGACTCGTTGCGCGCCTCGAAGCCTGCGGTCCATGCCTGCGCGCCGAAGGGCCGCCGCGCCTGGCCTTCGAGCACCTGTTCCGTGACGCGCTGCGGCACGTTGACCGCCACGCCGTTGGTGCGGCGGTTCTCGACGTCGATGGTCGAGCGGTAGGCGCGCAACTGCGTTTCGGTCGAAGCGCCCCAGTCGGCGCCCCACCCCAGCGACGTCATGGCGCGCTCGATGTCATTGAAGGTGCGGTGGAAGCGCCGTTGCCCGCCGCGCTCGCGGGCGCCGGCCTCGCGATCCTCGGTGCCTTGACGGTGGTCGAGCTCGAAACGTTGCCCGTGGCCGCGCCACGCCAGCCCCGCCCAGCCGTCGCGCTTGTCGCGGCCTTCGAGCTCGTCCAGGCGCGCATCGAGCGGCGAGGCGATCGGCTCGATGCTCGATGCGGCCACGCCAGCGCGCAGGAAGAACCCGCCACCGAGCGGCCCATCGGCGCGCACGCCGCTGCGCCAGCCATTGCCGCCGCGGCCGCCATCGGCGGCGATGCCCTCGACCAGCGCGCCGATGCGCCAGGCGTCGCCGGGCTGGCGCGTCACGATGTTGACCACGCCGCCCACCGCCTCGGAGCCGTAAAGCACCGACAGCGGCCCGCGCACGATCTCGATGCGTTCGATGTCGTCGACCGCGATCCAGTCGTACTGGAAGTCCGAGGCACCGATCACGCCGTCGGAAGCACCGACGCGCCGGCCATCGACCAGGAACAGCGCGTGGCGGCTGTCCATGCCGCGCAGGCTGATCACCTTGCGCCCGCCGACCGCGCGACCCTGCAGCGACAAGCCGGTGTCGCCGCGCACCGCGTCGAGCACGTTGTCGGCGCCACGCGCCTCGATCTCGCGCCGCGTGATCACCGACAGCGCCGCCGGCGCGTCGGTGGCCAGCATCGCGTAGCGGGTGGCGGTGATCACGAGGGTCTGGGGCGCCGCGTCCTGGGCCTGTGCGGTTACCGCCAGCAGCAAGGCGGACAGCGCCGCGGCGACGGCGCCGAAGGTGTGGTTCTTGGGCTTCTTCATGGCCGCGAGCATCGCGCCCGAAGGCCGCCCGGCGTTTGATGCAGATCGTGTTTGGCACCAACCCTGTGCACCTTTGATTCAGTTCAAGGCAGGCCACCCCGGCGCGCCGCAGCATTCGCCCGACACAACAAGGAGCTCCGCATGAAGCTGCGCCCGTCCCCCCTGATGCTCGCTGCCGCCCTGCTCGCCGCCGCGCCCTTTGCGCTGCAGGCCCAGGAGAAGAAGGATCCCGGCGACGTGAAGTACCACGCCGCGCCCTCCGCCCTGACCGACGTGCCGATGGTGCAGAGCACCAACCCGAAGGCCCCGCCGATGACACAGGCCGAGTTCGACGTCGCGCGCAAGATCTACTTCGAGCGCTGCGCCGGCTGCCACGGCGTGCTGCGCAAGGGCGCCACCGGCAAGGCGCTGACGCCCGACCTGACGCTCGGCAAGGGCACCGATTACCTGAAGATCTTCATCGCCTACGGCTCGCCCGCGGGCATGCCGAACTGGCAGACCAGCGGCGACATGAGCGAGAAGGAAGTCGACATCATGGCGCGCTACATCCAGCACGAACCGCCGATGCCGCCGGAGTTCGGCATGGAGGACATGAAGAAGACCTGGAAGGTCATCGTGCCCCCCGCGCAGCGGCCGAAGAAGAAGATGAACAACTACAACATCGCCAACATCTTCTCGACGACGCTGCGCGACACCGGCGAGGTGGCGCTGATCGACGGCGACACCAAGAAGATCATCAACATCGTCAAGACCGGCTATGCGGTGCACATCTCGCGCACCTCGGCCAGCGGGCGCTACCTGTACGTGATCGGGCGCGACGCCAAGATCAACATGATCGACCTGTGGATGGAAAAGCCCGACAACGTGGCCGAGGTCCGCGTCGGCCTCGAGGCGCGCTCGGTGGAAACCAGCAAGTACAAGGGCTACGAGGACAAGCTGGCGATCGCCGGCAGCTACTGGCCGCCGCAGTACACGATCATGAAGGGCGACACGCTCGAGCCGATGCAGATCGTCAGCACCCGCGGCAACACCGTCGACAAGCAGGAGTACCACCCCGAGCCGCGCGTCGCCTCCATCGTGGCCTCGCACTTCAAGCCCGAGTTCGTCGTCAACGTCAAGGAGACGGGCCAGACCCTGCTGGTGGACTACAGCAACGTCAACGCGCTGAAGACCACCACCATCGGCACCGCGCGCTTCCTGCACGACGGCGGCTTCGACTCGACCAAGCGCTACTTCATGGTGGCCGCCAACCAGAGCAACAAGATCGCCGCGGTGGACATGAAGGACGGCAAGCTCACGGCCCTGATCGACGTGGGCAAGATCCCGCACCCGGGCCGCGGCGCCAACTTTGTGCACCCGAAGTTCGGCCCCGTCTGGTCCACCGGCCACCTGGGTGACGAGACGATTTCGCTGATCGGCACCGACCCGATCAAGCACAAGCAATACGCGTTCAAGCAGGTCGCCTCCATCAAGGGCCAGGGCGGCGGGTCGCTGTTCATCAAGACGCACCCGAAGAGCAGCAACCTGTACGTGGACACCACGCTCAACCCCGACCCGAAGATCTCGCAGTCGGTGGCGGTGTTCGACATCAAGAACCTCGACAAGGGCTACGTCGTGCTGCCGATCGCCGAATGGGCGGGCCTGAAGGACGACGGCGCCAAGCGCGTCGTGCAGCCCGAGTACAACCTTGCCGGCGACGAGGTGTGGTTCTCGGTCTGGAGCGCCAAGAACAAGGAGAGCGCCGTCGTCGTCGTCGACGACAAGACCCGCAAGCTCAAGGCCGTGATCAAGGACCCGCGCCTGATCACGCCGACCGGCAAGTTCAACGTCAACAACACCCAGAAGGATGTGTACTGATGAAGCCGCGCATCGTTCCCACGCTGGCGCTGATGGCGGCGCTGGCACTGACCGCCTTCGCCGCCCAGGCCAACCCCGCGACCGAAGCCGCGATGAACAAGGCTGGCTGCATGGCCTGCCACGCGAAGGACAAGAAGATGATCGGCCCGTCCTTCAAGGACATCGCGGCCAAGTACAAGGGCCAGGCCGACGTGGCCACCAAGCTCGCCGACAAGGTGCGCAAGGGCGGCAGCGGCGTCTTCGGCCCGGTGCCGATGGCGCCCAACGGCCCCGACAAGATCAGCGACAAGGACCTGAAGGAGGCCGTCGAGCTGATCCTGAAGTCGTGAGCCCCGCGTGACGCGACGGCGCACCCTGCTGGCCGGCCTGCTCGCCGGCGGGGCCTGCGCCCTGGGGTTGCCCCTTTCCGTCGCCGCGCCCGTCGCCACCTCGGCCGACGGGCGCTGGCGCATCGAGGGCCGCGACGGTGCGGTGCTCGTGTTCGACGGCGAGCGCCTCGCGAAGACGCTGCCGGCGCAGCGCCTGGGCGGCAACGAGCGCGCCGCCGTGGTCGACGTGGCCTGGCTGCCGGCGCGGCGCAGCTTCGTGATCGCCTTCGACACCTTGCCCGAACTCTGGGAACTGTCGGTCGACCCGCTGGCGCCACCCGTGCACGACGGCCTGGTGCACGACTACCGCATGGGCGAGGCGATCGCGACGCCGGGCTTTCTCGGCGTGCGGCGCGCGCCGCTCGACGCGCCGGTGCGCGCGCTGGCCGCCGACGCGCGCGGTGGACCTCACGTGCTGGCGCGCAGCGCCGATGGCGCGTGGCTGCTGATCAACCTCGACGTGCGGCGGGCGATCGGGCGGTATGCGATCGATGAGCGGCGGCAGTAGACGGCGACGACGCCGGCTTGCGACCCATGGCGGCTGCTTGAGACCTCGGATTGGGCGCCCAAGAGCGGTCAATGGGCACAACTGCTACCCCAGTCCGCCGCAATGGCGGCTCACGCATCCAGCGCTCAGGTCGAGCGTGCACCGAAGAGTTCGTGCAGGAGGCGCTCAGACTCAAGAATCCCCTGCTCGGTAAAGACAACGCTCTTCGCTTGACCTCTCGGATCGGAGATGTAGCCCTTCTGATGGAGGCGGGCCATGGCGTCCCAATCGAACGATTTCCAAGCGCGACTTCCCTCATGCACGCCGAGGTGCAACAGAGCCAATGTGGCCTGGTCAACACGATCAGTGTCCAACTTCACAATAGATCTCCCGCTGGCGTCTACCGCTAGTCACAAGGGTCAACGAAACCGAGGCAAGCTCCGCGTCCGCTCGAGTGATGGGATGGACTCCCCCGCGCATTTCGGTATCGAAGTACCAGCCGACGCTGCGTGGTGCAGGTGTTGGCGCATGACGCGAAGGAGTCCGACATGAATGCTACGAGCCTTGCCGTTTC
>JALHQP010000008.1 GCA_022841885.1 Aquincola sp.
CGCGCCGCGCGCGAGCGCCCGGCGCGCATGATCGACGACGCCGTGCGCGAGCGCGCACGCGACGCGGTGCGGCGTGCGGTCGAGATCGATATCGACTTCCTCGACCAGCCGGCCTGACGCGGCGCGCCGGTCCGCGCGCATGGACAATGCGCGCGTGACCGACGCCGCCGACCTGCTGCACGCGCGCACGCCCGACGCACGCTTCTACCTCGACGCAACGAGCTTTGCCGCGGTGCGCGAACGGGTCTTCGCGCGCAGCTGGTTGTGGCTCGGCGACCTGGCCGACGCCGAGGCGCCCGGGTCGCTGGTTCCGCGCACCCTGCTGCCGGGCCTGCTCGACGAACCGCTGCTGCTGGCGCGCGACAGCGGCGGCACGCTGCGCTGCCTGCCCAACGTCTGTACCCACCGCGGCCACCTGCTGGTGGACGCGCCTTGCCGGCGCAGCGACATCCGCTGCCCCTACCACTCGCGCCGCTTCGACCTTGCGGGCACGATGACCTTCATGCCCGGCTTCGAGGGCGTGCCCGACTTCCCGGGTGGGCACGACCATTTGCGCAGCCTGCCGTTCGAGACCTTCGGCGGTCACGGCTTCGTCTCGCTCGATCCGGCCTTCGACTTCGATTCGCAGCTCGCGCCGATCCGCCAACACCTGCCCGGCCTCGCGCTCGAGACCCTCGTGCACGACCCGTCGCGCGACCGCACCTTCGAGTTCGACGCGCACTGGGCGCTGTACGTCGAGAACTACCTCGAGGGCCTGCACATCCCCTTCCTGCATCCGGGGCTGATGACGGCGCTGGACTGGCCACGCTACCGCTACGAACTGCATCCCTGGGGCAACCTGCAGCTCGGGCTCGACGAACAAGGTGGCGTCGCGGCGCACTACTTCTGGCTGTTCCCAAACCTGATGCTGAACTTCTACCCCTGGGGCCTGTCGCTCAACCAGGTGCAGCCGCTCGGGCCCGCACGCACGCGCGTGGTGTTCCGCAGTTACGTTGCAAGACCCGAGCTGCTCGGCCGGGGCGCCGGCGGCGCGCTCGACGCGGTGGAAATGGAGGACGAGGCCGCGGTGCAGTCGGTGCAGCGCGGCCTGCGCTCGCGCCTGTACCGCGGCGGCCGCTACTCGCCGCAGCACGAACGCGGCGTGCACCAGTTCCACCGGCTGCTGGCGCGCTGTCTCGACGCCTGAAGCCGGTGGACGCGGGTTATCCGCCGCGGCTCAGAGCCCGCCCTTGCGCCACGGCCCGCGGATCGCGAAGGTGATGCCCGGCGACTGGATGCTGACGAACAGCACCTGGCCCCTGGGGTCGAAGCAGGCGCCGCAGAACTCGCTGCCCAGGTAGCTGCCCGGTGCCACCAGCTTGCCGGCCGCGCCAATCTGGTCCGCCGTCAGCACCACGTTGTTGCGGCAGAACTCGTAGGCCGCACCGTCCACTTCGAGGCCGAGCAGTCGCGAGGCCCCGGCGCTGCCCACGCCACCGTCCTCGCACAACAGCAGGCCACCGCGCGGGCTGACCGTGATGTTGTCCGGGTTGTTGGCCGCCATCGCGTCGCCGCTGGCGAAGATGCAGCGCAGGCGTTGGCTGCGCAGGTCGAGCTCCCACACGGCGCCTTCGCCGCGGCCCGGACGACCGCTGCCGTCCAGCCCCGCCGCGGTGTCGACGATGAACATGCGGCCCGCCGAGTACCAGATGCCCTCGCCGCGGCTCATGCGCGCGCAGCCCTGCGACAGCGCCTGGTGCGTCGGACCGGCCATGAAGCCCAGGCTGACGCCGCCGGGCTGGTCGGTCACGACCACCGGGCTGGCGTCGGGGTCGGCGATGTCCACCCACTCGAGCTTGTACTCGTCGCCGATGTCGGGGTTCAGCAATCCCTGGTCGTTGACCTGCGCCAGCGTGCCCGGCCGCGCCTGGCGCACGATGTGCACGATGCGCGCGGCCTGCAGCGTGCCGCCCCAGTGCAGGCGGCCCGGGTGCTTGGGCCGGAAGCGGAAGAAGGCCGAGAGATTGCGGCTGTCCTCGGTTTCGTAGACGTCGCCCGTGCGCGGGTCGACCGCCACCGCCTCGTGCGCGAAGCGGCCCAGGCCGACCAGCGGCTTGGCGTTCGACTCGCGCGGCTCGGCCGCCGACTCGAACACATAGCCGTGCTTCTTGCCGCCGATGCCGGACAGGTCGAGGACGGTCTCCTCGCAGGTCAGCCAGGTGCCCCAGGGCGTGGGCCCGCCGGCGCAGTTGACGATGGTGCCGCCGAGCGAGGCTTCGCTGCCGCGCCACGCGTCGCCGCGGTAGTGCAGGTTGGTCGTGCCGCCGGCGGCATAGCCGACGTAGGGCGTGGGGTCGGGCGCCGCGGGGTTGGTGACCGTGCCGCTGGCGCCGATGCGGATCACGCCGCCGTTGTAGGGCACGCGAATGATGCCGTTGACCAGCCCGGTGTCGTAGCTCGGGGCATTGAGGATGGTGGCGTCCACCGTGGCGGCCAGGCCGCGCTCGTGGTTGCGCACCAGCACCAGGCCCTGCCCATGGCCATGCCGGTAGCGGTGCGTGTCGACCACGGCCATGCCGTCGTGGTTGCTCGGCGTCGGCCGGCCGTCGCTCATCGGGTCGCCGGTCCAGCCGAAGGACCGGTATTCGAAGCCCTGCGGCAGCTGGAGCAGCGGCAGGCCGGTGCTCGCATCGGCCACCGGCGCGAGTGCACCGAAGGGCGACGGCGCGGGCAGCATCTGCTTGCCCACGGCGGGCGCGGTCGGTTCGTCGCGGCCGATCGCCATCGCCTGGCGCGTGGCGAGTGCCCCGAGCAGAGTCAAGGTGCCCTGGGCAGCAGCGATCGTGGCGGAGCCCTGCAGCAGGCGGCGGCGAGAGAGAGCGGGCGAGGTCGTGGCCATGGCGTCCATTCAATGGGGTGGAGGGAGCGACGATCCTCGGCGTCGCCGATGACGGGCGCGTGAAGGGCGGCCGTCATCGAAGCGCAACTCGGCTCCGCCTGCCGCTAGCATCGACTGCCATGCCGATCCTTCGTCCCGCCCTGCACCGCCGCACGCTGCTGAAGGCGCTCACCGGCAGCGCTGTCGCCTCGCTGGCGCCGGTGCTCGCCAGCGTCGGCCACGACGCGCGCGCCGCAGGGCGCGCGCGCAGCAACCTCGCCCACCTCGGCCCGCTGGGTCCGCCCGATGCGAACGGCGTGCGTTTGCCGGCGGGCTTCCGCTCGCGCATCGTCGCGCGTGCGGGTGCGCCGATGCCCGGCGAGTCGGACGGCTATCGCTGGCACGACGCGCCCGATGGCGGCGCGGTGTTCGCGTCGCCCGATGGCGGGTGGGTCTACGTCAGCAACAGCGAGTTGCCCGAGCGCCGCGGCGGCGTCGGCGCGCTGCGCTTCGACCGCCAGGCGCGCCTGGTCGCGCAGTACGCCCTCTGCAGCGGCACCTCGCGCAACTGCGCCGGCGGCCCGACACCCTGGGGTAGCTGGCTGAGCTGCGAGGAAGTGCCCGACGGCCAGGTGTGGGAGTGCGCGATCGACGGCCGCACCCCGGCGCGCGTGCTGCCCGCGCTCGGCCGCTTCAATCACGAAGCCGCGGCAGTGGACCCGGTTCGGCGCCACGTGTACCTGACCGAGGACACGCGCCACGGTGCCGTCTTCCGCTTTGTGCCGAGTGCGGCCGACTGGCCGCGCGGGGCACCGCGCGCGGCACTCTCGCAAGGCGTGCTGCAGCTGATGGTGGTGGACGACCGCACCGCGCCCTTCCCGCCGGCCGACGGCGACGTGTCGGCGCGCTGGCCGGTGCGCTGGGTCGACTGGCTGCCGGGCAGGGCGCGGCCCGCGGCCTCGCGCTTCGCCGGCGGCGAGGGCCTGTGGATCCATGGGGACCTGGTGTACTTCGCGACCAAGGGCGACGACCGCGTCTGGCGCTTCGACGCGGCGCGCTCGATGCTGAGCGTGGCCTACGACGACACCATGCCCGGCGGCGGCGTGCTGACCGGGGTCGACAACCTGGTCGCCAACGACGCCGGTGACGTGCTGGTGGCCGAGGACGGCGGCGACATGCAGATCGTGGCGATCACGACCGACGGCCAGGTGCGGCCGCTGCTGCAGGTGGTCGGCCACGACCGCTCCGAGATCGCCGGCCCGGCCTTCAGCCCCGACGGCACGCGCCTGTACTTCAGTTCGCAATGGGCGCTGCAGCCCGACGGCCGGCGCGGCATCACCTACGAGGTGACCGGGCCTTTCGTGCGGCCGGGCTGAGGCGGGCTCAGACCAGGGTCAGCGCCGAGGCGGCGCCGCGCGACGGCAGCAGCTCGCCCGGCGGCACGCCGTCGCTGATGTCGACCACGCCCACCAGCGTGGCCGCGCGCTCGCACAGCACGCGCCAGTCGTGGCGGCCCATGCGCGCGTTCACGCGCAGCCAGCCGGTGCCGGCCGGGCCGGCGTAGGCGTCGAAGTGCATGCGCAGCGGCAAGGCACCGCGCAGCGAGAACAGCTCCAGCACGCGCATCAGCGTGGTGGCATCGCGCTCGAGCGTCACGTGCACGCAGAACGCGTCGACGGTGTTGTCGAAGACGGAAAGAGGGTCGGAGGTGGACATCGATGGATTCCCTGCACGAGCGGCTGAGGTGCCCGCCAGGCGGCGGGTCCGGAGCGCGGGCCGCCCGGCGGGGCGGCGACTGACTCGGCGTGCGCGACGGATGCCGAGTCAGCAGGGAATTCGAATGATGATCGAGGCGCGCAGGGCCGCCGCTGCGCGGCAGCGCGTGGGCAGGATGCGACGGGCCGGGACCATGGGCGCAGTGTAGCCCGGCGCCGCGCTTGGGCGCATCGACGGCTCAGCCGCGATGCGCCTCGATCACGCCGCAAGCGATGCGCGCGCCGGCGTTGCCGGTCGGCTGCGTGCGGTAGTCGTCCGGGTCGGCGTGCACGATCAGGCCGCGGCCGACGATGTTGGCCGCGCCGCTGCCGATGGCGAGGCCCGTGAGCTGCAGGTGCACGTCCACCCGGCCCGCCGCGTCGGCCTTCAGCGATGGCAGGTCGCCGGCGTGGCGCTCGGCTGCGTCGTGCCTGCCGTGCGGCTTGCCGCCCGGGTTGAAGTGGCCCCCGGTGCTCATGCCGTCGCCGCTGCTGCAGTCACCCTTGTCGTGGATGTGAAAGCCATGCTCCTGCCCCGGCTTCAGGCCCTGCACTCGCACGTGCAGCATCACCACATCGCCGCGCTGGTGGAACATGGCCATGCCCGAGGCGGTATGGCCGCGCGTGGACTCCAGGCGCGCCATCGCCATCGGGCCGCCGGGCATGCCGGGCGCAGCCATGCCGCCAGCGCCCGACGCGCTCTGCGGCGATCCATGACCGGCGTGCGGGCTGCCACAGCCGGCCAGCGCGACGGCCGCGGCCGCGGCCGCCAGGGTGCGCATTTCCATGATCGGTCCTCCGGGGTGGATGGCGCGATGCTATGCCTGCGCCGGGCCCAACGACCCCGGGGGAACCAGGGGCGCCCCGCTCAGCCTCTTAGCCACGCAGCTTGGCGAAGGCCACGGCCATCGCCCCCTGCGCTTCCGGCTGGCGCGCGGCAGCACCGCGTGCACGCTCGTCGCGCGCCGGGGCGCGGTAGGCAGTGGCAGCGCCGCCGTCCGGCGCCGGCTTGGCGTCGAGCTTCATCGTCAGGCCGATGCGTGCGCGCGCCAGGTCCACTTCCACCACCCGCACCTTGACGATGTCGCCGATCTTGACCACCTCGCGCGCGTCCTTGACGAAGCGGTTGGCGAGCTGGCTCACGTGCACCAGACCGTCCTGGTGCACGCCGAGGTCGACGAAGGCGCCGAACTGGGCCACGTTGGTCACGGTACCTTCGAGCAGCATGCCGGGCTGCAGGTCCTTCAGGTCGCTGACACCCTCGTTGAAGCGCGCCACCTTGAAGTCCGGCCGCGGGTCGCGGCCCGGCTTGTCGAGTTCGGCCAGGATGTCCTTGACCGTGATGGCACCGAAGCGTTCGTCCGCGAAGGCCTCGGGCCTCAAGGTCTTGAGCATGTCGCTGCGGCCCATCAGCGTATCGATCGTCTGGCCGGTGGCGGCGAGCAGCTTCTGCACCACCGGGTAGGTCTCGGGGTGCACGCCCGAGGCGTCGAGCGGGTCGTCGCCGCCACGGATGCGCAGGAACCCTGCCGCCTGCTCGAAGGTCTTGGGGCCGAGGCCCGGCACGTCGAGCAACTGCTGGCGCCGCTTGAACGCGCCGTGGGCATCGCGCCAGCGCACGATGGCGGCGGCGACGTGGGGCGACAGGCCCGCCACGCGCGACAGCAGCGGCGCCGAGGCGGTGTTCAGGTCGACGCCGACCGCGTTGACGCAGTCCTCGACCACGGCGTCGAGCGTCCTGGCCAGGCCGTGCTGGTCGACGTCGTGCTGGTACTGGCCGACGCCGATGCTCTTCGGCTCGATCTTCACCAGCTCGGCCAGCGGGTCCTGCAGCCGCCGCGCGATGCTGACCGCGCCGCGCAGGCTGACGTCGAGCTCGGGCAGTTCCTGGCTCGCGTAGGCGCTGGCCGAGTACACCGACGCCCCCGCCTCGCTGACCACCACCTTGTCGAGCTTGTGCCCGGGCACGGCGGCCTGCACGCGCTTGAGCAGGTCCGCCGCGAGCTGGTCGGTCTCGCGGCTCGCGGTGCCGTTGCCGATGGCGATCAACGACACGCCGTGCGTGGCGACCAGGCGACCGAGCGCGTGCAGCGCCCCGTCCCAGTCGCGCCGCGGTTCGTGCGGGAACACCGTGGCCGTGTCGAGCACGCGCCCGGTGTCGCTGACCACCGCCACCTTGACGCCGGTGCGGATGCCGGGATCCAGCCCCATCGTCACGCGCTTGCCGGCGGGTGCGGCCAGCAGCAGGTCGCGCAGGTTGTCGGCGAAGACCTTGATCGCGGTGGCCTCGGCCGCCTCGCGCAGGTGCGCGAACAGGTCGCGCTCGAGGCTGAGCGAGAGCTTGACCTTCCAGGTCCAGGCCACGCACTTGCGAATCAGGTCATCGGCCCGGCGGCTCGCGTGGCGCCAGCCGAGGTGGCGTGCGATGCGACCTTCGGCCAGACCTGGCTTGCCGGCCTCGACCTCTTCATCGAGTGCCAGCCTCGCATCGAGGATCTCCAGCGTGCGGCCGCGAAACACCGCGAGCGCGCGGTGCGAAGGCACGCGCACGATCGGCTCCGCGTAGTCGAAGTAGTCGCGGAACTTGGCCACCTCGGGCTGCTGCGCGTCCTTGCCCGTCGCCAGCCTGGAGACGAACCGCCCCTCGGCCCACAGCCACTCGCGCAAGCTGCCCACCAGCGCCGGATCTTCGGCCCAGCGCTCGGACAGCAGGTCGCGCACGCCGTCGAGCACCGCATGCGTGTCGGCAAAGCCCGCGTCGGCATTGATGAAGGCCGCGGCCTCGGCCAGCGGCTCCAGCGTCGGGTCGGCGAACAGCCTCTCGGCCAGCGGTTCGAGACCGGCTTCGCGCGCGATCATGCCCTTGGTGCGGCGCCGCGGCTTGAACGGCGCGTACAGATCCTCGAGCTCCTGCTTGGTCGGCGCCGCCTCGAGGGCGGCCGCGAGTTCGGGCGTCAGCTGACCCTGCTCGGCCACGCTCTTGAGCACCGCGGCACGGCGCGCCTCGAGCTCGCGCAGATAGGCCAGGCGTGCTTCCAGCTCGCGCAACTGCACATCGTCCAGGCCCTCGGTGGCCTCCTTGCGGTAGCGCGCGATGAAGGGCACGGTGGCGCCGCCGTCGAGCAGCGACACCGCGGCGTCGACCTGGCCGCTGCGCACTTTCAGCTCGGCGGCGAGCTGGCGGGTGATCTTGTTCTGGGTCAGCGCACCGGCGCGCGACGGGTCGAGGGAGAGCGGCGAATCCAAGGGCTGACGGGGTGCGGAAAAGCGAAGGGCGGGAGTGTGTCATAGGCTTTGTTGGCCCCGACCAACGGCTTCAGCGCAACCCAACAGGGCAGCGCCGCCTCCGCTCAGAACAGGATCGACGGCAGCGTGGCGCCGGCCGGGGCCTGGTACAGGCCGCGCGACATCAGCGTCATCGGCTGCACCGCGCGCAGGCCGTGCGCGAGGCACCACCGCATCAGCTCGGCGTTGCGCGCCGGCAGCATGAAGCCAGGGCCGGCGAAGCCCGGTGCGGCGCCGATCAGCGCCTTCAGGTCGTCGTTGCCGCGGCCGAGCGCATGGCCGAAGAAGCCGAGCTGCGTCGCGTAGCCGGTGATCTCGCCGACCTGCTCGACGACGAGCGCGGTCTCGCCGCGGATCGCCGCGCGCAGCTCGGCGCTGCGCTCGAAGCCGTGCACCTCGACGTGCAGGCGCTCGCAGGCGGCGAGGTCGCGCTCGCTCGCGGGCCGCACGTGGCGGCCGGGCACCTCCAGGTTCAGCGCCGGGCCCTGCAGCGTCAGCAGCGGCTCGCGCACGTCGAAGCCGAGCTTCGCGTACAGCGACATCGAGCGCATGTGGTAGCCGGCCTGCAGCAGCCGCACGCCGGCGGCGCCGCGCGCCTCGGCGCGCTCGAGCACCGCCCGCATCAGCCGGCGGCCGATGCCGGCGTCCTGGACCTGCGGGTCGACGGTGATCGGGCCGACGCCGGCGATCGAGCTGCCCTCCCACAGGAAGTTGCTGCCGACGACGCGGCCGTCGATCTCGGCGACGACGGCGTGCACGTCGTCGCGCGCGATCAGCGCGGCGACGAGGCCGGTGGCGACCTCGGCGGACGGAAAGTCGGGCGGGAACGCGTGGCGGCCGGCGATGGTGCGGAACGCGGCTTCGCAGATCGGGCCGGCGGCGGCGGCGTCTTCGGCGCGCGCAGTGCGGATCGTCAGGGTCATTCTGGGGCTCCGGGATGGGGGTGGACGGTCCCACCAGTCTCCGGATCCGGGCCGGCGCCTGCATCGCCCGAATGGCGTCAGGCAGGCGCCGGCGCGATGGCTCCTCCGAGCCATCGCGCGTGCTGCGCTCAGCGCGGCAGCTCGCCGCAGCACGCAGATTTACTTCGGCAACACGACGCTGTCGATCACATGGATGACGCCGTTGTCGGCCATGATGTCGGTCGCGGTCACTCGGGCTCCATCAACCGTCACCCCGCTGGCGGTGGCCACGGTCAGCTCTCCACCTTGCACGGTCTTGACCTTGCCGGCCTTGACATCCTTGGCCAGCACCTTGCCCGGCACGACGTGATACGTCAGCACGGCGGTGAGCTTGGCCTTGTCGGCCAGCAGGGCGTCAAGCTGCGCCTTCGGGATCTTGGCGAAGGCTTCGTCGGTGGGCGCGAAGACGGTGAACGGACCCTTGCCCTTGAGCGTGTCGATGAGGCCCGCTGCCTGCAGCGCGGTGGCCAAGGTCTTGAAGGTGCCGGCGCCCACGGCGGTGTCGACGATGTCCTTGGCTTGGGCGCTCATCAGCACGCCAACGCCGAGGGCGGCAGCGATCAGTGTCTTCTTCAGCATGGTTCAACTCCTGGGTCGTGGGTTTGAGACGCAACGGCAAGCGATCGGCGGCGGGAGACGCCAACCGGCCCCGTGCGAAACGATTTCGCGGGCTCTGTTCGGCCGTCACAGGACGCCCGCCGAAGACACCGCGACCTCGTAGACCATTTGTGAACTATATAGTTCATTATCAACCTGTTAAGTTGTGTATCGATGACCCAGGCCGCAGCCAAACGTCTTGACCATGGCAGCCACGGCTGCCGTGTCGGAAGATCGCGACATCCCGAGTCAGTCACCACCATGCCCATCTTCGAGTGCGCCCTCGCGGTGATCGGCTGCTGCGGCCACCCGGACGGCCCGGGCGCCTGCTCGATCCACTGAGCCTGTCTGGAGATGGCCCCGGCCATGGCCGCCCTCGAGTGCCTGCAGGTGCGCGTCGAGGGCCGCGTGCAGGGCGTCGGCTTCCGCGAGGCCTGTGTCGACCAGGCCCGGTCGCTGCAGGTCGCAGGCTGGGTGTGCAACCGGCTCGACGGGTCGGTGGAGGTGCTGTTGCAGGGCCCGCCCGAGGCACTGACGCGCATGCGGGCCTGGCTGGAGCGCGGGCCGCCCGCGGCGCGCGTGCTGCGCGTGCAATGCACGCCGCAGCCCATGCCCTCGCCACCGCTGGCCGGCTTCGAACGGCGGCCCACGGCCTAGCGCGGCCGCGCGCTATCGACCGGCCAACGGATACGCCGGGTCGTTGTAGCCCGGCGTGCTCGGGTGGCCCGGCGCCACGAGAGAGTCCACCAGGGCTTCGTCGGCGGCGTCGATGGCGAGTTCGAGCGCGCCGAAGTAGTCGGTCCACTGCTCGAAGGTGCGCGGCCCGGCGATCACCGCGCTGACGGCCCGGTGGGCGAGCACCCAGGCAGTGGCGAAGTGCGACAGCGCCACGCCCTTGTGCGCGCAGTGCAGCTTGAGCCGCTGCGCGATCGCGAGCGACTCCTCGCGGAACTCGGTCTGCATCATGCGCGTGTCGCTGCGACCGGCGCGTGTGCCTTCGGCGGGCTTCTCGCCGGGCGCGTACTTGCCCGACAGCACGCCGCGCGCGATCGGGCTGTAGGGCACGACACCGATGCCATGGTGGCGGCAGCACTCCAGCACCTCCACCTCGGGTTGGCGGTTGAGCAGGTTGTAGTAAGGCTGGCAGACCACCGGCCCGGGCATGTTGAGCTGCCGCGCCAGGTGCACCACCTCGGCGATGCGCCAGCCGCGAAAGTTGCTGACGCCCCAGTAGCGGATCTTGCCGGCGGCCAGCAGCGCATCGATCGCCCGCAGCGGCTCCTCGAGATCCATGCCGTTGAAGTCGCGGTGCAGGTAGTAGATGTCGACATGGTCCATGCCCAGGCGCTGCAGGCTGGCGTCGCACTCGCGCAGCACCCAGCTGCGCGCGTAGCGCTGCTGGTTCGGTCGCTCACCCATCTTGTTGCCGACCTTGGTGGCGACGACCCAGTCGTGGCGCTGGCCCTTCAGCAACTCGCCGACCATCTGCTCGCTCTTGCCGAGCGAGTACACGTCGGCGGTGTCGATGAAGTTCACGCCCTGCTCGCGCGCGTGGGCCGTGATGCGGCGCGCCTCGTCGGGGCCGGTCTGGTCGGCGAACATCATCGTGCCCAGGCACAGCTCGGACACTTGCAGCGGGCTCTTGCCCAGGGTGCGGTAGCGCATGCGCGTTCTTTCTCTTGGTTGGTACCGTCGCTTTATAGGGCAAGACGCGATGCCGCCTCGTGCTGCGCCGCCGGTGGGCGTTTCCACAGCATGCCCAGCAGCCGGTTCAAGCGCCTGCCGCGGCCCAACTGGGCACGCAGGAGCTCGTGGGTCAGGTGGCCGGTCAGCGTCTCCTGCCGCAGCACGCGACGCGTGCGCAGCAGGTTCACGAGCGCGAACAGGCTGCCGATCAGGAAGGCGTTGAACACCACCCATGGCAGGACCCAACCTCCCGTCAGGTCAAGGTAGAAGCGGTGAAAGCCGCGCACGAAGGCCCAGGCGCCGGCGACGCCTCCGCCGGTCGTCGCCACCACGATGCCGGCCAGGTAGCTCCCGCCCACTAGCGCCACCACCAGCGCGAGCAAGACGCGCCCGTGCGCCTGGTCGAAGAGGCCGGACCAGCTGTCGGCCAGGTAGCGGATCGACGCACGCCAGTGCCCGGCCACCAGCAGGATCAGTTCGGCCACCGCGGTCCAGCCGCGGCGCGCCACACGCTCGAGGCGAAACACCGGATAGCCGTAGAAGGCGGTGTTGGGCAGGCGCGGTTCGTGTTCGCCGACCACGAAGACGATGAACTTGCGCAGCGTGGACGCCACCAGCACCTCGTTCTCGACGAACGAGGGGTTGGCGCCCGGCAGGCACACCATCGCGTCGCAGCGCCGCAACTCGTCCTGGATCGAGTGCAACAGCTCGTCATGTTTCCAGTCGTCGCGGAACGGGATGCGGCGCGCGACGAGCCCGGCGCGCGTCAGCGCCTGCTCGAGCTGCGCCGCGCTGTCCTCGCGGCCGTGCTGGAACGAGATGAACACCCGCACGCGGTGCGCGGGCACCGCGAGGCTGACGACGGTGATGGCGACCACGACCAGGAAGACGCTCGGCATCAACGCGAAGCCGATGCGCTGGGCCGTCGTGGCCGCACTGAACTGCTGTGCCGACGCGAGCAGACCTTCGACCGTCAATACCAAGACCAGAACCAAGACGATCGCGATGACCTGGAAGACGACCTGGTTCTGCCACAGCGAGGTCCACACCTCGCCGCGCGAGCGGGCCTCGGCGCGCGCATCGCGCACGGTGTCGATCAGCGCCAGTGCAGCCGCCACGCTGCTGCCGGCGAGCGTCCACGGCAAGTGGCGCAGCCACGTCTCGACGAGCGCGTGCCAGATCACCAGGCCCCAGCCCGCCAATGCTGCCAGACCCAACGCCCCGACCATGAGGTGGAACGCCTTGTGTCGTGGAGCCGGCACCACGCGGTCCGCCGCCCGCTCGCGCCAAGCGGCACAGGACAGCCACCAGACGATGGCGCCGACCGTCAGCGCCAGCTCGGCAGGGGACACGAGCCACGGGTGCAACGCTTGCAGCGCCTGGGCCGCCGGGCCTGGTAGCAGCGGCAGCGTCTGTGCGTCGATCAGCATCGCCACGCTGATGCCGACCAGCCCGTATGCCAGCCCCCCCTGCTCCAGCTCGGCGACCGACTTACCGTCTCGCGGTGCGGCGCGTCGCCCCTCCCACACAACGGCCCCCAGCGCGCCCGTGAAGAGGGGCAGCGCAAAGGCGGCCGCGACAGGGTTCGCCGGCCACAACCAAGCGCCCACGCGCGGCAGCAGTTCGTGCGCGGACAAGCTCACCAGTGGCCACAGGACCATGGCCGCGACCGCCGCCGACAGGATCAGGGTCCAGCGGTCGCGGGTCCGGTGGGCAATTTCGGCGGCAGGCGGCATGGGGCGGGCGATGCGTGCTGGGCGCGATCACACACCAGCTCGCCCCTCGGCACCCTCCCTAGGCAAGAGGCGAGGCAGGAAGAGAGACGGGCCCCGCAGGGCCCGTTGTCAGCAGCGCATGGCGCCAGCCGGATCAGTAGCGGCGACCGCCACCACCGCCGCCGCCGAAGCCGCCCGGACGCTCTTCGCGCGGACGGGCCTCGTTGACGACGAGCGCGCGGCCGTCGATCGTCTTGCCGTGCAGGCCGCGGATGGCGGCCTGGGCGGCGGCCGGCGAGCCCATCTCGACGAAACCGAAGCCCTTGGAGCGGCCGGTGTCGCGGTCCATCATGACCTTGGCCGACGACACGTCGCCGAATTCGGCGAAGGCCTGCATCAGGGTGGCGTCGCTCATCGAGTACGCAAGGTTGCCGACGTAGAGTTTGTTCATCATGGTGTGTGCCTTTCAATCAAAGCGGGTGAAGTACGCAACCGGCAAGATGAAAGGCCTGGTGCGCGGGAAAAGGGGTCGCGGGCGGCTCAGCGCCGACGCGGGAAGGTCGAGCGCGCCGGGGCGCCGCCCGCGCGCGGTTCAAGGTGGCGGAACGTGATGCGGCCCTTGCTCAGGTCGTAGGGCGACAGCTCGAGCGACACACGGTCGCCCGCCAGGATGCGGATGTGGTGCTTCTTCATGCGGCCGGCGGTGTAGGCCACCAAAACGTGGCCGTTCTCGAGCGAGACGCGAAAACGCGAATCGGGCAGCACTTCCTCGACCTTGCCGTTCATTTCGATCAGCTCTTCCTTGGCCATGGGGGCTCCTAAGGGTCAGTGGGTGGTAATGGGTTGGGGTTCGGACGGCGAGTCGGCCTGCGCCAGCCAGCGCAGGCCCTGCTCGGCGGCATAGCGGCAGGCGCCCTCGCGGGTGGCAAAACGGGCGACGAAGCGAAACACGCGGTCGTGCGTGCCGCGGCCCTGGCCGCTGCGGATGGAGACGGACGGTGCGTAGGCGCCGGCCGTGGTGAGGGTGGTGAGCGGAGACACGAGGTACTTGCCCACCGAGAACGTCTTTTCGCGGTTGGTGGTCATGATGTGGGCGCGCGGCCGTCGGGCGGCCGCTGCGCAAGCAATGGAATCGGCCACCGCGCAAAGCGCCGTGGCCACGGAATCGAAGTGGGGCTCGCCGAAGGAAGAGGCTGACGGCCGGGGACCGAGGATGACGGTCCGTTTCGCCTGGGTGCGCGCGGCACGAACGCCGGGAACCCTGTCAAGCAACGCGCGCCGGGTCAGAGAGCTGCACTCGCGGCGGGTGCGCTATTGTAGCCGCTGCGCGGATCGCGCGCGGTCACGCGTTGCGCCGCAGCGTCGGCAGGCCCACGCCGCTGGCGTCGAAGCCGCCGTCCACCGCCAGTACCTGGCCGTTGACGTAGCTGGCTTCCGGGCTGCACAGGAAGCCCGCGGCGCTGGCGATCTCGTCGACAGTGCCGTAGCGGTTGAGCGGAATCACGTCGTGGTAGTCGGAGCGGATGGCCACCGAGTGCACGAGCTTGGCCATCTCGGTGTCCACCGGCCCCGGCGCGATCGCATTGACACGGATGCCGGCGTTGCCCAGTTCGATGGCCTGCTGCTTGGTCAGGTGGATCAGCGCGCCCTTGCTGGTGCCGTAGGCCACGCGCAGCGTGCTCGCACGCAGGCCCGAGATCGACGCGACGTTGACCACCGCGCCGCCGCGCTGCACCCCCTGCGCGATGCCGCGCAGCATGACCGGCGCCACCGCCTGCGTGCACAAGAAAGCGCCGTCGAGGTTGGTGCCGAGCACGTGGCGCCACTCTTCGAAGCTGGTCTGCAGGATCGGCTTGAACACGGCCACGCCGGCGTTGTTGACCAGCGCGTCGATGCGGCCGAAGCGCGCGTCCACCGCCGCGACGGCAGCCGCGACCTGGTCGGGCTTGGACACGTCGGCGTGCACGCAAAGCACACGCTCGGCGTCGCCCAGCTCGCGCTCGGTGCGCGCCAGCGTCGGGGCGTCGATGTCGATCAGCGCCACGCCGTGGCTGCGGGCCAGGAACCAGCGCGCGATGGCCAGCCCGATGCCGCGCGCGCCGCCGGTGACCACGGCGACGGGGCGGGTGGTGGTGGGGTCGCTCATGCGGCCGTCTCCTTGCGCGGTTCGGCGGGCAGCAGGGTCAGCAGCGCCGCGGTGAACAGGGCCACGCCGGCCATCACCGCGAACAGGGTCGCGAAACCCGCCGCCTTGACCGCCGGCCCGAGCGCCCACACCGCCGCCGAGCTGATGGCCAGCGACACCGCCAGGCGCACGCCGGCGACGCGGCTGCGCATCCGGTCGTCGACGAAGCGCACGATGGTCGCGTCGGTGAACGGAATCGCGCCGAAGATGAAGACCATCGAGCCGAGCAGCGCCAGCCAGGCCCACCAGCCCGGCGCCACCGCGGCTGCGGCCAGCATCGGTGCCTGCGCCAGCACGACGACGAGCCAGATCGGCTTCAACGGATAGCGGTCGATCAGCCGGCCGACGATGACCTGCGCCACCGAGGCCACCGCGTACACCGCCCCGAGCAGCAGGCCGAGCGTGGACGGGTCGTGCGCCAGCGCCATGAGGCGCTCGCCGAGCATCTGGCCGTTGCCGTTGGTCGTCAGGTTGAAGATCAGGCCGCCCGAGGCCGAGGCCAGCGTCATGACCAGCAGCACGCGCGTCAGCTGGCCGGGCGGCAGCGCCGGCGCGGTCTTGCGCGTGCGTTGCGCGGGCGGCTCGGTCTCGTGCGGCGTGCGCCACCAGAAGAGGGCTCCGACCACGAAGCACGCGATGCCCGGCACCGCGAACGCCGCGCGCCAGCCGGCGTGCTGGACCAGGAAACCGGTGACGATGGCCGCCGCCGCGATGCCGAGGTTGCCCGACAGGCCGTTGACCCCGATCGCCGCGCCCGGCTTCTCGGCGCGCTGCACCAACATCGGAATGCCCACCGGGTGGTAGATCGACGCAAACGCACCCATCAGCGTCAGCGCCGCGGCCAGTTGCCACGGTCCTTGCGTCAGCGAGATCAGCAGTGCCGACGCGCCCATGCCGAGGAAGAACACCAGCATCATCTGGCGCCGCCCCCACTGGTCGCCGAGCTTGCCCGCGGGCAGCGAGCCGAGGCCGAAGAGCAGGAAGGCGCCGGCGCCATAGGGCATCAGGTCTTCCCAGCGCGCGAGGCCGAAGTCGGTGGCGATGGCGCCGACCGCGGTGGCGAAGATCAGCAGGAACAGGTGGTCGATCGCGTGGGCGATGTTGAGCAGCAGGGTGACGGAGCGACGCATCGGGTCGATGCTAACCGGCACCCCTTGGCCCTGCAGCGCCCAGCCACAACGCCGCGCCCTGCCCCGCGACGCGCCCGCTGGCCATCGAGGCCTGCAGCAGGTAGCCGCCGGTCGGCGCTTCCCAGTCGAGCATCTCGCCGGCGCAGAACACGCCGGGGCGCGCGCGCAGCATCAAGTGCTCGTCGAGCGACTCGAGCCGCACGCCGCCGGCGCTGCTGATCGCTTCGGCGATCGGGCGCGGCGCCGCCAGCACGATCGGCAGCGCCTTGATCGCGGCAGCCAGTCGGGCGGGGTCGGCCAGCGCATCGCGCGGCAGCAGTTCGTGCAGCAGCGCCACTTTCGTGCCGGCGAGGCCGAGGCGACTCTTCAGGTGCGATGACAGGCTGCGCGCACCGCGTGGATGCGCCACCTCGCGGGCCACGCGCGCCGTGTCGTGGCCGGGCAGCAGGTCGAGCGTGATCGTCGCCGAGCCGTGGCCGGCGATCGCCTCGCGGATCGCCGCGCTGGCCGCGTAGACCAGGCTGCCCTCGATGCCGTACTCGCTGAGCACGAACTCCCCTTGGCGTTCGAACTTCGGTTCGATGCCGTCGAAGCGCAGGACCACCGGCTTGATGGGCGCGCCCGCGAACTTGTCGCGCAGGTGCGCACTCCATCCCGGCGCGACCTCGAAGCCGCAGTTGGCCGGCACCAGCGGTGCCACCTCGGCACCCGCCTCGCGCAGCCAGGGCACCCAGGCCGCGTCGGAACCGAGCCTCGGCCAGCTCGCGCCGCCGAGCGCGAGCACGGTGGCGCGGGCTTGCACGGCGGTCTCGCCCAGCGGCGTCGCGAAGCGCAGCGCGCCGTCCTCGCGCCAGCCCAGCCAGCGGTGCCGCATGTGAAAGGCCACGCCCCGCCCGCGCAGCCGCTGCAGCCAGGCGCGCAGCAGCGGCGCGGCCTTCATGTCGGTCGGGAACACGCGGCCCGAGGTGCCGATGAAGGTCTGGATGCCCAGGCCCTGCGCCCAGGCGCGTGCCGCATCCGGATCGAAGTGCTCGAGCCACGCCGCGGCCTGCGCCGCGCGCGCACCGTAACGCGCGACGAAGCCCGGCAGCGACTCGCTGTGCGTCAGGTTCAGGCCGCCCTTGCCGGCGAGCAGGAACTTGCGGCCGACCGAGGGCATCGCATCGAACAGATGCACCGGGGCTGCACCCGCATCGGCGAGTGCTTCCGCCGCCATCAGCCCGGCCGGGCCGCCACCGATCACGGCGACAAAGGGTTCTGCAATCTCGCTCACGCCGTCATCGTGCCATGCGCCACCGCGACAATGCGGCGATGAGCCGGCGCTGCATCTTCATCAGCCACCCCAATGTCGTGATCAGCCGCGAGGTGCCGGTGCCGCGTTGGCCACTGTCCGAGCGCGGGCGCGAGCGCATGCGCGCCGGGCTCGCGCAGCCCTGGGTGCGCGGCATCGGCAGTATCTGGTGCAGCACGGAGCAGAAGGCGATCGACGGCGCCGAGATCCTGGCCGCGTGTTGCGGCCTGCCCTTCCAGACCGCGGAGGACCTGGGCGAGAACGACCGCTCGGCCACCGGCTTCCTGCCGCCCGACGAATTCGAGCGCGTGGCCGACCAGTTCTTCGCGCGGCCGCAGGAATCGGTACACGGCTGGGAGACGGCGGCGGCCGCGCAGGCGCGCATCGTCGCGGCGGTGACCCGCATCGCCGACCACGACCGCAGCGACGGCACGCTCGCCATCGTCTCGCATGGCGCGGTGGGCACGCTTCTGTACTGCCACCTCGCCGGCGAGCCGATCTCGCGCATGCGCGACCAGCCGCCCAACGGTGGCGGCAACTGGTTCGCGTTCGACTGGCCCGAGCGCCGCGCGCGCTCGTGGTGGCAGCCGATCGACTGACGCTGCGCTCAGCGCGGCAGTGGCCGGCTCGCCGTGGCGTACAGCTCCGACAGCGGCACCACGCGTCCGTGCAGCGGCAGGATGCGGTCCACGTTCAGCTGCAGGCGCTCGAGGTTCTCGATCAGGTTGACGTTGTTCGCGTTCGGCGTCGCCGGCGGCGGCATGTTGGGCGGCAGCGGCGTGTAGGCGTCGGCCTGGATCAGCAGGCGCTCCTTGGGCAGCCAGACCATCAGGAAGGCGTCGTTGTGCACGCTGCCGGTGATGCGGTGCAGCTCGATGTTGCGCGTGCCGTCCGACAGCAACCCCTTGTCGGCCACCGCCTGCAGGCGTGGCGCGCGCGCGGCCTGGGCCATGCGGTCGGGCCGCACCGCGTTCGGCGTGGCGAGCACGCGCTCGAAGTACGGCACGGCCGCCGCCTGCGTGACGATGGTCGCGCCCTCGGCCACGGCGGCGCGCACGCCGCCCGAGTGGTCGAAGTGCGGGTGGCTGTTGACCGCATAGCGGATCGGCTTTCCCGGCACCAGGCCCTTCACATGGTCGATCACCGCCTGCGTGCGTGCGTCGTTCAGCGGCGTCTCGACCAGCACCCAGTGGTCGGCCATTTCGATGGCCACGCTGTTGTGCGAACCGCCGGCGACGAACCACACGCCATCGGCCACCTTCTCGGAGACCACGCGTTCGCCCTGGTTGCGCGCCGCGTCCGGCAGCACCAGGGTGGCCACGCTGGCGTTGGGCTGCACCTCCTTGATCGCCAGGTCGAGCACCGGGTGGCCGCCGCTCGTCTGCCGCACGCGGCCGGGGAACTTGACGCCGCCACCGACGTCGCGGTACTCGCTGTAGGTGGTGAGCGTGCGCGTGTCGCCGAGCACGGGGTCGGGGAAGGTGGAGTCCACCTGCGTCACCAGGCCTTCGGCGCTGACAGTCACGCTGGCGCGGTAGCGGCCCGGCTGCGCAACATCGAGCACCGTGCTGCCGCCCTCGCCCGCCCGCGCGCTCGCACCCTGGCGCTGCGCCGCCTTCAGCACGCCGTGCGGCGTGATCCAGATCTGGTGGATGCGATCGGCCGTGAAGCGGGGACCGGGCGCCACGTTGCCGCCGACCACGTTCCACGCGATCTCGCCGTTCACGTACTGGTCGTTGCGCTGCTGGCCGGCCAGCGGATAACCGCCGCCGCCACGCGGCTCGGCGCGGCTGAGCACGACCTCGTCGCGCATCGCACCGGCCTCGTAGTCCACCGTGCGCACCACCGAGTGGTAGGCCACCTTGGGCCAGGGGCCACCCGGCAGGTAGGCCTGGCCGAAGGTAAAGGCTTCGCCCTCGCCCACGTAGCGGATCGACTTGAGCTGCGCCGCACCCATGGCCTGCGAGGCGCGCGCGACCACGTCGGTCGCGCTGGGGGACGGGGTGGCGCAGCCGGCCACCAGGGTCGCCGTGGCCAGCGCGGCCAGGGCAGCGGTCATGGGGTGCATTGGTCGTTCTCCTCGTTGTTCGGCAGGATGGCCCACCGTGTACGCGCCGCCACGGGCGCGCATTCCACCGCGGGGCGTCGGTGCCAGGTGTCAGGAATCGTGAGCCGGGCCGACCAAGACGCACGAGGCCCCTACCGTGACGCACCCCATCCCCCTGACCCTTGGCCTGATGCTCGGCATCGGAGCCGCCAGCGCGCAGCCGGCGCCGCCTTCGGCCTGCCGGGCCACCAGCAGCGCCCAGCCCCCCGCGGTGGTGGAGCTGTACACGAGCGAAGGCTGCAGCTCCTGCCCGCCGGCCGACCGCTGGCTGTCCACTCTGAAGGGCCGGCCCGAGGTGCTGGCGCTGGCCTTCCACGTCAATTACTGGGACCGGCTCGGCTGGCCCGACCGTTTTGCCAATGCCGCCACCACCGAGCGGCAGCACCAATTGCAGCGTGCCTCCGGCGCACCCTACGTCTACACGCCGCAGGTGGTGCTCAACGGGCGCGACCTGCGCGGCTGGCGCGCGGCCGCATTGCCGCGCCTGGCGGCGAGCCCGGTGTCGCTGGCGCTGGTGCGCGACGGCGCGCGCGTGCGCGCGACGGTCACCGGCCCCGCCTCGCAACGCCTGGCGGGCTACTGGGCCGTGCTCGAGGACGGGCATGTCAGCCGCGTCAAGGCCGGCGAAAACGCCGGCGAGACGCTGGCCCACGACCATGTGGTCACGCTCTACCGGCCGGTGCCGGCCTGGGGCGGTGGCACGCATGAACTCTCGCTCGACCTGCCGCCGGCCGGCACCGCGGCTCGCCGCGTGGCCTTCGTCGTGACCGACCCGCTCGGCGCGACGCCACTGCAGGCGCTGGTGCTGGGCTGCTGAGCCGGCCTCAGGCGGCGGCGAACGCCGCGCCGATGAAGTCGACGAAGGCGCGCACCCGCGTCGAGTGCTGGTGGCGTTGCGGCCACACGGCATAGATGTCGGCGTCGGGCGTGCGCCAATGCGGCAGCACCTGCACGAGGCGCCCGCTCTTCAGGTAGCGCTCGATGTCCCACTCGGCCCGCATCACGATGCCGTGACCGTCCAGGGCCCACTGCACCGCAATCTCGCCGTCGTTGGTCGTCAGGCTGCCGCGGGTGCGTATCGCCTCCTCGCGCCCGCCCTTGCCACGCACTGGTGCCAGGCGCCACAGGCCGTAGGCCTCGTCGCCCTGGCGGATGCCGATGCAGTTGTGGCGCGCCAGGTCGGCCGGCAGCTTGGGTTCGCCGGCGCGTGCCAGGTAGGCGGGCGTGGCCACGAGCAGGCGCCGGTTGGCCGCCAGGCGGCGCGCGAACACGCGCGCGTCGGGTGGGGCACCAAAGCGGATGCCGAGGTCGAAGCTGTCGTCCGACAACGGCAGCGGATTGACCGAGAGCTGCAACTGCACCTCCACCTTCGGATGGCGGCGCACGAACTTCGACACCAGCGGCGCGATGTGCATGCGGCCGAAGCCGAGCGTCGCGTTCAGGCGCAGCAGGCCCTGCGGCTCGCTGCGGCTGGCGCCCAGCTGCTGCTGCAGCTCGTCGAGCTCGCCGAGGATGCGGCGCGCATGCGAGAGCAGTAGCTCGCCCTCGGGCGTGAGGCCCATGCGCCGGGTGGTGCGGCTGGCGAGCGACGTGCCCAGGCGCGCCTCCATCGCCGCGAGGCGCTTGCTGACCGCGGGCGTGGACACGCCGAGCTCGCGCGCGGCAGCCGACAGGCTGCCGGACACCGCCAACGTGGCGAAGAAATCGAGGTCGGCAGGCTGGATCGGGTGCGGCACGATTGTTGAATTCAGGTTAACGACGAATTGAATCTAGGGCCACTTCGTCAACCTGTCCAGCGCCTAGAGTCAAGCCATCGACCACCCCAGGAGACACGCATGAAGACCTACCGCATTGCCACCATTCCCGGCGACGGCATCGGCAAGGAGGTGGTGCCGGCCGGCGCCGAGGTGCTGCAGGCCCTGGCGGCCAGCGGCGGGGGCTTTCGCTTCGAGTTCGAGGACTTCGGCTGGGGCGGCGACTGGTACCGCGCGCACGGCGAGATGATGCCGGCCGACGGCCTGGAGGCGCTGAAGGGCAAGGACGCGATCCTGTTCGGCTCGGCCGGCGACCCGCAGATCCCCGACCACATCACGCTCTGGGGCCTGCGCCTGAAGATCTGCCAGGGCTTCGACCAGTACGCCAACGTACGGCCCACGCGCATCCTGCCCGGCATCGACGCGCCTCTGAAGCGCTGCAAGCCCGAGGACCTGGACTGGGTGATCGTGCGCGAGAACTCCGAGGGCGAGTACGCCGGTGTCGGCGGCCGCGTCCACCAGGGCCACCCAATCGAGGCCGCGACCGACGTGTCCATCATGACGCGCGCCGGCGTCGAGCGCGTGCTGCGCTTCGCCTTCAAGCTGGCGCAGTCGAGACCGCGCAAGCAGCTGACCGTGGTGACCAAGAGCAATGCGCAGCGCCACGCGATGGTGATGTGGGACGAGATCGCCAACGAAGTGGCGCGCGAGTTCCCGGACGTCAAGTGGGACAAGGAGCTGGTCGACGCGATGACCGCGCGCATGGTCAACAAGCCGGCGACGCTGGACACCGTGGTCGCGACGAACCTGCACGCCGACATCCTGAGTGACCTGGCTGCCGCCCTGGCCGGCAGCCTGGGCATCGCGCCCACCGCCAACCTCGACCCCGAGCGACGCTACCCGAGCATGTTCGAGCCGATCCACGGCTCGGCCTTCGACATCATGGGCAAGGGCCTGGCGAATCCGGTGGGCACCTTCTGGTCCTGCGTGATGCTGCTCGAGCACCTGGGCGAGCAGGAGGCGGCGCAGCGCCTGATGGCGGCGATCGAGGCGGTGACTGCCGACACCTCGCTGCACACCGGCGACCTCGGCGGCACGGCCAGGACGGCCGACGTGACGCGTGCCGTGATCGCCCGCCTGGCGCGCTGACCCTCCCCCACAAGACCCGTTCCTTCCAAGGAGACATGCCATGCAAGGCTTTGCACTGACCCGTCGCGCCTGCGCGATCGCGGCCCTGTCCTTCATCGCCGTCGGCGCCCAGGCGCAGGCCTGGCCCAGCAAGCCGGTCACGCTGGTCGTGCCCTTCCCGCCCGGCGGCACCACCGACGTGCTGGCGCGTGCGCTGGCCGAGAAGCTCACGCAGAGCCTGGGCCAGACCGTGATCGTCGAGAGCAAGCCCGGCGCGGGTGCGACGCTCGGCGCCGACTTCGTCGCCAAGAGCAAGCCCGACGGCTACACGCTGCTGATGGGCGCGGTGCACCACACGATCGCGCCTTCGGTGTTCAAGAAGCTGCCCTACGACCTGCAGAGGGACTTCGCCCCGATCACCACCGTGGCCCTGGTGCCCAACGTGCTGACCGTCAGCGCGACCAACCCGGCGAAGACCGTGGCCGAGCTGGTGGCTCAGGCCAAGGCCGCCCCGGGCAAGCTGAACTACGGCAGCAACGGCAACGGCACCGCCCAGCACCTGATCGGCACCCAATTCGAGAGCGCCAACGGCATCGAGATCGCGCACATTCCCTACAAGGGCAGCGGCCCGCTGGTCACCGACCTGATCGGCGGCCAGGTGACGATGTCCTTCGACACGGTGACCCCCGTGCTGCCGCACATCAAGGCCGGCAAGCTGAAGGCGCTGGCGGTGACGACGAGCAAGCGCTCGTCGGCGTTGCCCGAGGTGCCGACGCTGGCCGAGGCGGGCGTCAAGGGCATCGACACCGGCACCTGGTTCGGCCTGCTGGCACCGGCCGCCACCCCGAAGGACATCGTCGTGCGCCTGAACGCCGACGTGGTGAAGCTGCTGGCGCAGCCCGAGTTCCGCAAGCAGCTCGAAGCGATCGGCGCCGAGCCCGTGGGCAACACGCCCGATCAGATGGCAGTCCAGATCAAGGACGACAGCGAGAAGTTCGCGCGCCTGGTGAAGGATGCGAAGGTGGTGATCGAGTAGCGACTGCTGGGGCTGCGCGGCAAAGGCGTGGGAGCGCTGCGGCTGGGGTGCGACCTCGGCGGTCTTCGCTTCGCTCCGACTGCCCCAGGGGGAGCCCACCCCGGGCGCCGCCCGCCGCAACGCGACGCGGCGAGCAGAAGCGACCCAACCTACGGCTTCTTGACGCCCAGCCCCATCATCTTCGCCGTCTCGCCGTAGACCGCGGCGCGCTCCTTCATGAACGCGTCCATCTGCTCGACGCCGACGTTGATCAGCTCGAACCCGCTCTTGGCCGCGAGCTCCTTCATCTCCGGGTCGGCGTTGAGCGACGCGAACAAGTCCGACAGCCGCTTCTTCACGTCCGGCGGCGTCGACTTGGGCACGGCGATGCCGCGCATCGCGCCGTCGACCCAGTCGACGCCCAGTTCCTTGAAGGTGGGCACGTCGGGCAGCAGCGGGTGGCGCTGCGCCATCGCCACCGCGAGCGCGCGCACGCGCTGCTTGTTGTTGATCGCGAACACGGTGTAGGTCAGCGCGCCATCGACCTGCGCGCCGAGCACGGCGTTGGCCAGGTCACCCGTGCCTTTGTACGGTACGTAGGTGGTCTTGATCTTGAAGCCGCCGTTCAGGCGCTCGTGCGCGGCGTGGTTGGCCGAGTTGAGCGCCGAGCCGGCGAGGTTGAACTTGCCCGGGTTGGCCTGCGCGGCCTTGAGGAAGTCGGCGAAGGTCCTGAACGGGCTCTGCTCGGGCACCACCAGCGCGTCGGGCGTGTAGTGGTACCAGAACACCGGCGCCAGGTCCTCGGTCTTGTACTGGACCTGCCCCTCGAGCGGCTGCAGCACCACGTGCGGCAGGTTGATGCCATAGACGTTCAGGCCGTCGGCGGGCAGCGTGTTGGCGCTGCTCCACAGGATCGCGCCGCCGCCGCCGGCCTTGTACTGCACCACGGTGTCGATGGCCGGGCACTTCTTCTTCAGCACCACCTGCTGGTGGCGTGCCGAGATGTCGGACTCGCCACCGGGCGGGAAAGCCTGCCAGTAGTTCAGGTTCTTGTCGGGGCACAGGTTCTGCGCCGAGGCACCGGCGGCAGCGAACAGGGCGAGGGCAGCGACGAGGCGGACAGGCTTCATGCAGGCAACTCCAGAAGGCGTGGGCCGAGTGTGGCAACACCACGCCGGCCGGCCATCGGCGCTCACCCTGATACCAAGGCGAACCAACGCTACTGAGGCCAGACGAGTTCGAAGTGCTCGAGGATCAGCACCGCGCGCTCGCCGACCTGGAAGCCCTGCGCCTCGGCGCGCTCGGCAAATTCCTGCCGGTACGCGACGAGCCACCAGGCCAGCGTGCGGTCCCCCTCACCGCACTCGAAGGCGAACTCCTCGTCGATGTCGTTGAAGTAGCGCCGCTCGACATGGGTCAGGCGCACGATGGCGCGCGGCGTGCCGCGGCCGTCGAGCACGACCACGTGCTCGCCCGGGCGCGGCAGGTCGTCGCCGTCGGCCTCAAAGTCGCGCTCGAGCGTGGCGTGGGCGCGCTTGTGTCCCTCGGCCACCAGCGCGGCCAGTTCGTCGGCCACCGCGCGCGTGTGACCGAAGGCGGTGGCCGAGAAGCCTTCGACCTGCACGCTGCAGGCCTTCTGGTAGTCGAGCCAGAAGGCCTGGATCTGGTCGCGGCGGCCCGGCAGCGGGGGGTGGCTCATTGCGCCCTACTCGGCGCGCAACGCCGCGCGCAGGTCGGCGCCGATCTGCGGCCTGTCGGCGAAGGGGTCGGTCGGGTTGCGCGCCAGCATCACGTCCTCGAGCCGGTTCTGCACCGCGCCGAGCGCCTTCGGGTGGCTGTAGATGTAGAAGCGCCGTTCGCGCAGCGCGTCGAACACCAGGCCGGCCACCTGCGCGGCCGTCACCTTGCCCGACTCGACCGCCTTGCTGACCATAGCCTGCGCGACACGCTGGCTGCGCGTGGGCTTGCCCATCGGCGAGTCGCCCGGCCGGTTGCGGTGGCTCTGGTGGATGCCGGTGGCGACGAAGTACGGACACAGCACCGAGGCCGTGACCTGGTCGGTGACCAGCGACAGATCCTGGTACAGCGTCTCGGACAGGCTCACCACCGCATGCTTGCTGACGTTGTAGACGCCCATGTTGGGCGGGTTCAGCAGGCCGGCCATCGACGCGGTGTTGACGATGTGGCCCTCGTAGCCCGGGTCGGCCTTGGCGGCCTCGAGCATGCGCGGCGTGAACACGCGCACGCCGTGCGCCACGCCCATGATGTTGACGCCGATCACCCACTCCCAGTCGGCGACGCTGTGTTCCCAGATCAGGCCGCCTGAGCCGACGCCGGCGTTGTTGAACACGACGTGGGGCACACCGAAGCGCGCGAAGGTGGCGTCGCCCAGCGCTTCGACCTCGGCGGCCTTGGACACGTCGAGGCGAAACGGCAGCACTGCGGCGCCCAGCGCGGCGATCTCGGTGGCGGCCTTCTCGAGCGCGTCGGCCTGCACGTCGGCCATCACGACGTGCATGCCTTCGCGGGCGGCCAACCGCGCCGTTTCGAGGCCGAAGCCGGAGCCGGCGCCGGTGATCACGGCCGTGCGGCCTTTGAAGTGCTTCATGGCGTCAGCAGAGTCAGTGGGGCAAGGCCCGATCGATGATCGCGTCGAACGGGGTCGCGGCCGGCAAGGCGCCGAACACGTCGGGGGCCTGGGCGAGGCGCGACGTGCAGAAGGCGGCGAACACCGCATCATTCGAGTGCCGGCGCAGCAGCGCGGCCTGCATGAGCAGCGCCACGTCGCGCGCCAGCGCGCGTGCACCGGCTTCATCGGTGCCACCGTCCACACGCGCCGCCAGCGTGGCCGCGAGGCGATCGAACGCCGCGTGCGCGCCGCGCGCCGGTGCCCACTCGTGTTCGAGCGCTGCGACCACGTCGGCGCCGCGCAGCGCGCGCAGCAGGTCCAGCGCCATGATGTTGCCGGCGCCTTCCCAGATCGAGTTCAGCGGCATCTCGCGGTAGATGCGCGCCATCACGCCCTCGCCCGCCGCCTCGACATAACCGTTGCCGCCCAGGCACTCCATCGCCTCCTGGGCGAACGGCGCGCCGCGCTTGCAGATCCAGAACTTCGCGATCGGCGTCAGCACGCGCCGCATCACGGCTTCGTGCGCGCCGCCCTGGCCGTGCTCGGTGGCATCGATCGACTGCGCGAGGCGCAGCGCGAGCGCGGTGGCCGCTTCGCTCTCGAGCGCCAGGTCGGCCAGCACATTCTTCATCAGCGGCTGTGCCGCGAGGCGTTTGCCGAAGGCCAGGCGCTCGCGCGTGTGGTGGATCGCGATCGACAGCGCCGCGCGCATCAGGCCCGCGGTGCCGAGCGCACAGTCCAGCCGCGTCAGTGCGCCCATGGCCAGGATCTGCGGCACGCCGCGGCCCTCGTCACCGACCAGCCAGCCGGTCACGTCGCCGCCGAACTCGACCTCGCTGCTCGCGTTGGCGTGGTTGCCGAGCTTGTCCTTCAGGCGCTGGATGCGGATCGGGTTGACATTGCCGTCGGGTCGCCAGCGCGGCACGAAGAAGCAGGACAGGCCGGCGGGGGTCTGCGCCAGCACGAGAAAGGCGTCGCACATCGGCGCCGAGAAGAACCACTTGTGGCCGGTCAGGCGGTACGCACGGCCCCAGGCCGAGTCGGCCTCGAACTCGGCGCGCGTCGTGTTGGCGCGCACGTCCGAGCCGCCCTGCTTCTCGGTCATGCCCATGCCCATCGTCACCGCCGCCTTGCGCTCGTAGGGCAGGAAGCGCGGGTCGTAGGCAGTGGCGGCCAGGCGCGATGTCCAGGCCTTCGCGATCGCGGCGTTGGCGCGCAGCGCAGGGGTCACCGCGTAGGTCATCGACACCGGGCACAGCACCGAGGGCTCGCACTCGGTGAAGAGCATGAAGCCGGCGGCGCGCTCGACATGCGCACCTGCGCCCGCCGACCAGGGCGTGCCATGCAGGCCGTGGTCGAGCGCGGCGGCCATCAGCGCGTGGTAGCTCGGGTGGAACTCGACCTGGTCGATGCGCCGGCCCTGGACGTCGTGCGCGTGCAGCACAGGCTTGTGCAGGTTGGCCAGGCGTGCGTGCTGCTGCATCTCGGCGCTGCCCGCCTGGGCACCGAGCGCACGCAGGCGGGCGGTGTCGAGCGTCGGTGCGTGGTGCGCGAGCGCGTCGCGCAATGGGCGGTTGAGATCGAACAGGTTCGCCCCGGCCCAGGGCGAGCTCTGGTTGAAGACCTCGTGCGTGGTGGTACTCATCGTGTGGATCGCAGCATCTGGACATGCGGGATGCCGTCTTCGCCGTACGGGGGCCCCACGCGCACGAAACCGAGGCTGCCGTAGAAGCGCTCCAGGTGCGCCTGCGCGCTGATGCGGATGGCCCGGCCCGGCCACAGCCGCGCGCAACCCGCCAGGCCCTCGGTCATCAGCGCACGGCCGCTGCCGCCGCCGCGGGTGTCGGGCGAAGTCACCACGCGGCCGATCGACGGCTCGTCGAACTTGAGGCCCGGGTCGACGATGCGCAGGTAGCTCACGAGCGTGCCCTGGGGGTTGCGGCCGAGCAGATGCCAGGACTGGCGGTCCAGGCCGTCGGCGTCGAGGTAGGGGCCCTGCTCGAGAACGAAGACACGGCTGCGCAACTGCAAGGCGTCGTAGAGGTTGTCGACACCGAGGGCCTCGAATCGCAGCCAGGTCCAGTGCATCGGCGATGCGCTCAGATCAGCTTGACGAGCTGCTTGCCGAAGTTCCTGCCCTTGAGCAGACCGAGGAAGGCCTCGGGTGCGCTCGCGAGGCCCGCAGCGACGGATTCGCGGTACTTGAGCTTGCCGGTCGCGACCAGCGTGCCGAGTTCCTTCAGTGCGGCGGGCCACAGGTCCATGCGCTCGCTGACGATGAAACCCTGGATCTTCATGCGGTTGACCAGGATCAGCTGCGGGTTGGCCATCGGCAGCGGCTGGCCGTCGTAGCCGGCGATCATGCCGCACACCGCGATGCGCGCGAACGCATTGCTGCGCAGCATCACTGCGTCGAGGATCAGGCCACCGACGTTCTCGAAGTGGCCGTCGATGCCGTTCGGGCACGCGTCCTTCAGGGCCTTCGACAAGGACTTCAGGTCCGGGTGCTGCTTGTAGTCGATGCAGGCATCGAAGCCCAGTTCCTCGACCACGTAGCGGCACTTGTCAGGCCCGCCGGCCAGGCCCACCGCGCGGCAGCCGCGCTGCTTGGCCAGCTGCCCGAGCGCACCACCGACCGCGCCCGACGCCGCGCTGACGACCACGGTCTGGCCCTCCTTGGGCTCGATGATCTGTGTGAGCCCCATCCACGCCGTGACGCCCGGCATGCCGACGGCGCCGAGGTAGGCCGACAGCGGAATGTGTGTGGTGTCCACCTTCTGCAGCACGCCGCGCTGCGTGCCGTCGACCAGCGCGTACTCCTGCCAGCCGCCCATGCCGACGACCTTGTCGCCGACCGCAAAGTTCGGATTCTTCGACGCGACCACCTCGCCCACCGTGCCGCCGATCATCACCGCGTCCAGCGGCTGCGGCTGCGCGTAGCTCTTGCTCTCGTTCATGCGGCCGCGCATGTACGGGTCCAGGCTCAGGTAGTGGTGGCGCACCAGCACCTGGCCCTCTTTCAGGTCCGCGACCTCCGGAAGCGGTGCCTCGACAAGGCGGAAGTTCGAGGCGGTGGCCTCACCCGTCGGGCGCGAGGCGAGCAGCCATTGGCGGTTGATTGCGGCGGCCATGGACACCTCCTAGCGTTGCGGTGAGAGTGATTTCTCGAGGAACTGCTCGACACGCCCGTAGAAGTCGTAGCGCACCGATTGCTTGAACCAGCCGTGCCCTTCCTCAAGATACTCGTGGTAGTCGAGGTCCACGCCGGCGGACTTGGCGGCGTCGCGGAAGCGGCGGCCATGTTCGATCGGCACGCGCCTGTCATCGCGCCCCCAGATTGCGAGCACAGGCACCTTGATCTCGGCTGCCCGGTGCACGGGCGAGGTCTCGCGCAGCCTCTTCTCATCGGCCACCGGGTCACCGACCCACCGTGCGTACGCGAAGCGCTTGCTCTCCTCGCTGACGTCGGAGTTGCTGTCCTTGCCCAGCAACACCAGGTCCGTGACCCCAACATAGCTGATCGCGCAGCGGAAACGCTTGGGGTGCCGAACCGGGCCCATCAGCGCGGCGTAGCCGCCATAACTGGCGCCCATGATGCAGACGCGGTTGCCGTCGACGTAACCCTTGTCGATGGCCCATTGCAGACCGTCCTCCAGGTCGTCCTGCATCGCCAGGCCCCACTGCTTGTCGCCGGCCCGTGTGTGCAGCGAGCCAAAGCCCGTGCTGCCACGGAACTGCGTCTCGATGACAACATATCCTCGGCTGGCAAGGAACTGCGACTCCGGCTCCCAGCCCCAGTAGTCGCGTGCCCAGGGACCCCCGTGCACCAGCAGCACCGCAGGCCGCGGCCCCGGCGCCTTAGCTGCCGGGTGCGTGATGTACAGAGGCAACTCCACGCCGTCGCGGGCCTTGATGCGATGGAAGTCGCGCAATCCCATCGCACGCGGCTCGATCGCCGGACGAGCGCGCAGCAGCAGCGACGCATGGTGGGTCGCCGGATCGTAGAGGTAGTACTCCGCAGGCACGCGGTCGGAGTGGCTCACGACCACCCATCGCTTGCCTTCCACGCACGTGGCGCAGACGATCGTGTTGATGCGTCCTGCCATCAGCTTGTCGATGCGCTCCTGCGCCTCGCGCATGCGTGGATGCAGCCAGGTGACGCCGGGCGCATCGGTCACGTAGCGCCAGCCGATCAGGCTGCGGGTCTGGCGGTCGTACACCGGGCGCGCACCGCCCACGTCGAAGCCATCGGCCGCCACAAGTGGCGGCTCGACAGGCTTGCCCGTGCTCATGTCCAGCGTCGTCAGCACGCTGTTGCGCTTCGGCCCGACACGTTGGCTCACGTAGAGCCGGCCGTCGAACCAGTGCACTGGCGCCCAGGTCTCGATGCCGAACGCATCAAACTCCGTCAGTTGCTTCCATGCCCCGCCATCGTTGACCATCACCTTGCGCCGCCCCTGGTCGCCCCGCGTGACGACCGCACGCGGAACTCCCGCCGCCCAATCGGTGATCCACGCGGTGACCGCGTCGGGGGCTCCCTGGCTGATGCTGGTCAACGCCCCCGTTCGGGTATTCAGCCGGGCCAGCTTGCTGTCGAAGAACCGCTCGGTGCCCTTCGCCTGCCAGACGATGATGTCGTCGCTGCCATCGTCAAGCATCCGGTGCAGTTGCCAGTAGGCCAGCAGAGGGCGGTTGCGCAGCGTCGTGTCGGAATCCAGCGTTATCGCCCGGTCGATCAGTTGGCGGCCGTTGTTGCCATCCACGTCGATAGCCCACAGACCCTCGGGCGCCAGGCGTTCGCTCTCGCGCGCCGACGAGATCGTTGCGCTGTAGAGCAGGCGACCGTCATTGACCCATCCCAGATCACCGACGTCGGCGTCCTTGAATCCGACCAGCAGCCGGATCTCCTTCTTGGGCGCGTCCAGGTCGATGACGCCCAGCCGCAGCCGCCCTTCCGGCCCGGGAACCGTCACTGCAAGGTGGCGGCCGTTGCGTGAAAGGCTGACCTCGCCCACCTGCGCTTCGCCGAAGAAGGCCTCGATCGACGGTCGCGCCGGTGCTGCACCCGGCTGTGCCTGGGCAGACAGCGCCAAGGCCGACAGAAGGAGGCCCAGAAGCTTGGAACCGAAGTGGCGTGAGATCGACATGCTGTCCAGGCGGAAGATGAGAAGGGTGCAAGTGTGGCCGAAGCGACGCGTGAAACGCGTGGCAGCCGGCACTCAGCCCGGGGGCTCGCCCTCGCCCTCGCGCCGCGCCATGGGCTTCGTGGTGCCGCCCTTGGTCGGCAGCTTGCGCAGGTACTTGAAGGTACCGGTCGCGTGCGCGCAGAGATGGTGGTCCTCGTCGTAGACCGAGCCTTCGCAGAACGCCATCGTGGCGCTGCGGTGCAGGAGCTTCGCCTTGGCCACGAGGCGGCCTTCGGCCGGGCGCATGAAGCTGGTCTTCATCTCGATCGTCACCAGGCCCGGCCCATGGCCCGGTTCCTTGGCGTGGATGCTGCGCGCCGCGTGGGCCATCGACACGTCG
Organism: Aquincola sp.; assembly: GCA_022841885.1. Taxonomy (GTDB): domain Bacteria; phylum Pseudomonadota; class Gammaproteobacteria; order Burkholderiales; family Burkholderiaceae_C; genus CADEEN01. The sequence goes on from JALHQP010000008.1 coordinate 31,622, forward strand.
AGCATCGTCATCAACACGCCGCCGTGCGCGACCTCCCAGGAGTTCAGGTGCGCCTGCTCCAGGTCGACCTGTACCTCGGCCTGGCCGTCGCCGAACCGATGCAGCTCGAGGCCGAGCTCCTCGACGAAGGGGATTTGCAGAGGGAACTTCAGTCGGGCCATCTCAGTACCGCCCGGCCGTTCCGAAGGTGCTGAGCGCCCCCTTGGGGGGCAGTGAGCGCAGCGAGCGTGGGGGCCTCATTTCAACCTCCGTGGTGCACGGCCGTGATGCCGCCGTCGATGGCGAGCACCTGACCGGTGATGTGCTTGCCGGCGCGCGAGCACAGCAGCAGTGCGGCGCCCTTCAGATCGTCGTCGTCGCCGATGCGGCGCAGCGGTGCCGAGGCGGCCAGCTTGTCCACACCCAGAGCCTTGAGCGTGCCCAGCGTCATCCTGCTCGGGAAGAAGCCCGGCGCCAGTGCGTTGACGTTGATGTTGTGCGGCCCCCATTCGCCCGCAAGCTGGCGCGTGAAGTTGACCACCGCGCCCTTGCTGGTGGCGTAGGCGATGAACTCCATCTGGTGCGAACCCGCCAGACCCGCGATCGACGCGATGTTGAGGATCCGCCCCGCCTTGCGCGGCAGCATGCTGGCCTTGCCGACCGCCTGCGAGAACATGAACACGCTGCGGATGTTCAGGTTCATCACCTTGTCCCAGCCTTCGAGCGGGTAGTCGACCATCGGTGCGCCCCAGGTGGCGCCGGCGTTGTTGACCAGGATGTCGATGCGGCCGACGCGCTCCATCGCCTCGGCGACCACGCGCTGCACTTCGGCGGGGTCGCTGGCGTCGGCGGCAATCCAGCGCGTGTCGATGCCCTTGGCCTGCAGGTCGGCGGCGGCCTCCTCGAGGTCGGCGGCCTTGCGCGAGGTCAGCACGACGCGCGCGCCGGCCTCGCCGAGCGCTTCGGCGATCTGCAGCCCCAGGCCGCGCGAGCCGCCCGTGACCAGAGCCACCTGGCCGTGCAGGTCGAACAGCTCGTGGATCGATGTGCTCATGTCACTCCTTCATCCGCGAGCGCACGACGATCAGGACCACGCCGGCCGCCGCCGCCAGCAGGCCACCGGTGGTCAGCAATTCGCCCCAGGGACCGCGGGCCGGCGACAGGAACCAGCCCAGGCACACCGCCAGCAGGCCACCATAGATCAGCGGCCAGATCAGGGACTCGACGCGTTGGATGCTCAAAACCAGGCCTCTTTCATGTCTTTGCAGGTGGGGTCGCGGCTGGCGACGACGTGGAGCCAGGCGCCCACCTTCGGCAACTCGTAGTGGAAAAAGTAGCGCATCGCGGCGCGGCGACCTTGCGCTGCATCATCGTCGATGCCGGCAGGGGTCAGCCCGACGTCGAGCCAGACCCACGCCAGCACGACATGCCCGAAGGCCTGCAGGTAGGGCGTGGCGTTGGCCAGCGCCTCCTCCGGCACGCCGGTGGCCCAGGCAGCCTGGGTGGCTGCGCCGAGCGACTGCAGCGCCGACGCCAGCGCGTTGGCGTGCGCGGCGAAGCCCTCGGCGTGGCCGGCACGCTCGATCGTGGCGCCGATGCGCGTGGCCAGTAGCTTCAGGCCCGCGCCGCCGTCCATCACCACCTTGCGGCCCAGCAGGTCCAGCGCCTGGATGCCATGCGTGCCCTCGTGGATCATGTTCAGGCGCTGGTCGCGCCAGTACTGCTCGACCGGGAAGTCGCGCGTGTAGCCGTAGCCGCCATGGACCTGGATCGCGAGCGAATTGCCTTCGAGGCACCACTCGCTGGGCCAGCTCTTGGCGATCGGCGTCAGCACGTCGAGCAGCAGCGCGGCCTCGCGCGCCGATGGTTCCTCGCCGGTGTGCTGCTCGTCGACCAGGCGCGCGCAGTACAGCTGCAGCGCGAGCGAACCCTCGGCATACGCCTTCTGCGCCAGCAGCATGCGCTTGACGTCGGCGTGCTCGATGATCGGCACCTGCGGCTGCGCGGCGTCCTTGCCGGCACCGGTGATCGGCCGGCCCTGGGAGCGCTGCTTCGCATACGCGAGCGCGGCCTCGTAGCCCGCCATGCCGAGCATCGTCGCGGCCATGCCGACGCCGATGCGCGCCTCGTTCATCATGTGGAACATGCAGCGCAGGCCCTGGCCGGGCCGGCCGACGAGGTAGCCGATCGCGCCGCGCTTCTCGCCGAAGTTGAGCAGCGTGTTGGTCGTGCCGCGCCAGCCGCACTTGTGGTTCAGGCCCGCGAGCGCGATGTCGTTGCGCTCCCCGGTGAGTCGCCCCTCGACGTCCACCAGCTTCTTCGGCACCACGAACAGCGAGATGCCGCGCGTGCCCGGCACCGGCTTGCCGTCAGGCCCGGGGATCTTGGCCAGCAACAAGTGCACGATGTTCTCGGTCAGCTCGTGCTCGCCGGCCGAGATCCACATCTTGTGGCCGGTGATCCGGTAGCGCGGGCCGAGCGGGTCGGTCTCGAAGTCGGCGCCGTCGGGCGCGGCGCGCGTGGCCACGTCCGACAGGCTCGATCCGGCCTGCGGCTCGGACAGGCACATGGTGCCCGACCAGCGGCCCTCGAACTCGGCGCGCGCGAACACCTGCTTCTGGCGCTCGGTGCCATGCGCGAGCAGCAGGTTGGCGTTGCCCACCGTCAGCAGCCCGGCACCGATGCTGACCGAGGCCTTGGCGAAGAAGGCGTTGGCCGCCGCCTCCACCGTGTAGGGCAGGTTCATGCCGCCCCACTGCTCGCCCTGCGCGGCAGCCAGCATGCCGGACCCGGCATACGCCTTCCAGGCGTCGTGCGTGGCCTGCGGCAGCACGACGCGGCCGTCGGCGCCGATGCGCGGCTCCTCTGTGTCCACGAGGCGGTTGAAGGGCGCGTACTTCTCGCGCGCGATGCGCTCGCAGGTGTCGAGGACCGAGGCGAAGGTCTCGCGCGAGTGGTCGGCGAAGCGCGGCCGTTCGGCCAGCGACTCGACCTTCAGCCAGTCGTGCAGCAGGAAGTCGACGGTCGCGCGCATCGCAGCGTCAGGCGGCCTTGGTCACCGCCATCGTGGCCGACGCGGTGGCCACCAGGCGCCGCTCGGCGCCGTCGACCGCGAACACCTCGGCCGCCGTGAAGCTGACCTGGCGGCCCGGCTTGATCACCGTGGCCACGCACTCGAGCCGCTCACCCCGGCCCGCGCGCAGCAGGTTGACCTTGTACTCGGCGGTGAGAATCCAGTGGCCCTCGGGCGCCATGGTCTGCGCCGCGGCGCCCATCGTGTGGTCGGCCATCGCGCCGATCACGCCGGCGTGCACGATGCCGGTGTGCTGCAGATGCCTGGGCTGCAGCGCGAGCCGCGTCGCGACGCGGCCTTCGCCCGCCTCGAACGGCTCGATGCCCAGATCGGCCATGAACGGCGCGCTCGCGAAGAAGCGCCGCAGCGTGTCGACGTCCGGTGTCACAGCACCTCGAACACACCGGCCGCGCCCATGCCGCCGCCGATGCACATCGTGACGACGACGCGCTTGGCGCCGCGGCGCTTGCCCTCGATCAGCGCATGGCCCGTGAGGCGCTGGCCACTCATGCCGTAGGGGTGGCCGATCGCGATCGCGCCGCCGTTGACGTTCAGGCGCTCGTAGGGAATGCCAATCTTGTCGGCGCTGTACAGCACCTGCACCGCGAAGGCTTCGTTCAGTTCCCACAGGTCGATGTCGTCGACCTTCAGCCCCAGCTTGCCCAGGACCTTGGGCACTGCGAACACCGGGCCGATGCCCATCTCGTCAGGCTCGCAGCCGGCGACCGCGAAGCCGAGGAAGCGGCCGAGCGGCTTGAGCCCCTTCTTCTGCGCGTAGGCCTCGCTCACCACCGTGCAGGCCCCCGCGCCGTCGCTGAACTGGCTCGCGTTGCCGGCGGTGATCACACCGCCGGGCACCGCGGTGCGGATGTCCTTGATGCTCTCGTAGGTGGTGCCCGGGCGCAGGCCTTCGTCGGCCTTCACCGTGACCTGCTTGCTGCGCAGGCCGAGCTGCGCGTCGGCCACGCCGGCGGTGACGGTGATCGGCACGATCTCGGCGTCGAACAGGCCCTTGTCCTGCGCGGCGCAGGCCTTCTGCTGGCTCTCGGCGCCGAAGCGGTCCATGCGCTCCCGGCTGACGCCGTAGCGCTTGGCCACCTGCTCGGCGGTCTGCATCATGTTCCAGTAGATCTCGGGCTTCTTCTCGTTGAGCACCGGGTCGACAAACATGTGGTGGTTCATCTCCTGCTGCACACAGGAGATGCTCTCGACGCCGCCGGCCACATACACCTCGCCCTCGCCGGCGATGATGCGTTGCGCCGCCAGCGCGATGGTCTGCAGCCCGCTCGAGCAGAAGCGGTTGATCGTCATGCCCGCGACGCCGACCGGCAACCCGGCCATCAGCGCGGCCTGGCGCGCGATGTTCCAGCCGGTGGCGCCTTCGGGGTTGGCGCAGCCCATCAGCACGTCCTCGACCGCGCCCGGGTCGATCCCCGCACGCTCGACGGCCGCCTGGACCACGTGGCCGCCGAGCGTGGCGCCGTGGGTCATGTTGAAGGCGCCCTTCCAGCTCTTGGCCAGGGGCGTGCGGGCGGTGGAAACGATGACGGCATTGCTCATGTCGGTGTCCTCGATCAGGTGAACGACTTGCCTTCGGCCGCGAGCTTCGCCAGCAGCGGCGCCGGCTGCCAGAACGTGGCGTCGTCGAGCGGGTTGGCAGCAAAGCGCTTCATCGCCTGCACCACGTTGAACAGCCCCTGCTCGTCGGCATACCGCATCGGCCCGCCGCGGTGCAGCGGGAAGCCGTAGCCGGTGAGGTAGACCATGTCGATGTCGCTGGCCTTGCTGGCGATGCCTTCTTCGAGGATCTTGGCCGCCTCGTTGACCAGCGAGTAGACGAGCCGGTGCACGATCTCGTCGTCGCCGATCCTGCGCGGCGTCACGCCCAGTTCGGCACGGTGCTTCGCGATCATCTCGTCGACCAGCTTGCTCGGGATCGCATCGCGCTTGCCCGCCTGGTAGTCGTACCAGCCGGCGCCGGTCTTCTGCCCGAAGCGGCCCCGCTCGCACAGCAGGTCGGCCGTCCTGCTGTAGCGCATGTGCGGCTTCTCGACATAGCGCCGCTTGCGGATTGCCCAGCCGATGTCGTTGCCGGCCAGGTCGCCCATGCGGAACGGCCCCATCGCGAAGCCGAACTTCTCGACCGCCTTGTCCACCTGGGCCGGCGTGCAACCTTCCTCGAGCAGGAAGCCGGCCTGGCGCGAGTACTGCTCGATCATGCGGTTGCCGATGAAGCCGTCGCATACGCCCGACACCACGGCCGTCTTGCGGATCTTCTTGGCCAGCGCCATCACGGTGGCCAGCACGTCCTTGCCGGTCTTGACGCCGCGCACCACTTCGAGCAGCTTCATCACGTTGGCCGGGCTGAAGAAGTGCATGCCAACCACGTCTTGCGGCCGCTTCGTGAACGAGGCGATCTTGTCGACGTCCAGCGTCGAGGTGTTCGACGCCAGGATCGCGCCGGGCTTCATCACCTCGTCGAGCGTGCGGAACACCTTCTCCTTGACGCCCAGGTCCTCGAACACCGCCTCGATCACCAGGTCGGCGTTCTTGATCTCGTCATAGGCCAGCGTCGTCGTCAGCAGCGCCATGCGGCCGTCGAACTTGTCCTGCTTCAGCTTGCCCTTCTTGACCTGGGCTTCGTAGTTCTTGCGGATGGTGGCGACGCCGCGCTCCAGCGCCTCCGGCTTCATCTCGAGGATCGTCACCGGGATGCCGGCGTTGAGGAAGTTCATGCTGATGCCGCCGCCCATGGTGCCGGCACCGATCACGGCCACGCGCTCGATCTGGCGCTGCGGTGTGTCCTCCGGCACGTCGGGGATCTTGCTCGCGGCGCGCTCGGCGAAGAAGGCGTGGCGCAGCGCGCGGCACTCCGGCGTCATCATCAGGTCGAGGAAGGTCGTGCGCTCGTAGGCCAGGCCTTCCTCGAGCGTACGGCTCTTGACCGCCTGCTCGACGCAGTCGACGCACTTGGCCGGCGCCGGGAAGGCCTTGGCCATCGCCTTGACGGTGTTGCGCGCGAACTGGAAGTAGGCGTCAGCGTTCGGGTGCGTGGCCTTCAGGTCGCGCACGCGCGGCAGCGGGCGGACGTGCGCCACCTCGGTGGCGAACTTCAGGGCCCCCGCGAGGAAGTCGCCCTCGATCAAGCGGTCGATCAGCTTCTGGCCGGGCTGGCTCGCGAGCACGTCGCTCATCACCGGCTCGCCGCTGACGATCATGTTGAGCGCGGTCTCCACGCCCACCGCACGCGGCAGGCGCTGGGTGCCACCCGCACCCGGCACGAGGCCGATCTTCACCTCGGGCAGCGCGATCGGCGCGCCCTTGACCGCGACGCGGTAATGGCAGCCGAGCGAGAGTTCGAGGCCGCCGCCCATGCAGGTGCCGTTGATCGCGGAGACCACGGGCTTCGGGTAAGCCTCCACCATCTTGATCAGCGACAGCAGGTTCGGCTCGGCCAGGGCCTTGGGAGAGCCGAACTCCTTGATGTCGGCACCACCCGAAAAGGCCTTGCCGGCGCCGGTGATCAGCACCGCCTGGACCGACGCGTCGCCCTGCGCGCGCTCGAGCGCGTCGGCCATGCCGCGCCGGACGTCGAAGCCCAGGCCATTGACCGGCGGGTTGTCGAGGCTGATGACGGCGACGCTGCCGTACACGGCGTAGCTGGCGCTCATGGGTTCTTCCTTCGGGTGAAAACGAACGACCGTTCGATTCTAGGCGGCGCTGCCGCCGAGATTCTGTCGCTGCGGCGACAGCGTACTCCGGCGCGCCCTACACCTCGAGCCACTCACGCCGCACATTGGCGTCGGCACGCAGCTCGGCCGGGGTGCCGCTGAACACGATCGCCCCATGGCCCATCACCAGGCAGCGGTCGGCCACCTCGAGTGCAATCGTCAGCTTCTGCTCGACCAGCAGCACCGACATGCCGCGGCGCTTGAGTTCGCGCAGGTACTCAGCGACCAGTTCGACGATCTTCGGCGCCAGACCCTCGGTCGGCTCGTCGATCATGATCAACTCGGGATCGCCCATCAGCGTGCGGCACAGCGTCAGCATCTGCTGCTCGCCGCCCGAGAGCACGCCGGCCTCGGTGTGCTGGCGCTCCTTCAGGCGCGGGAACAGGCGGTACATGTCGTCGAAGCCCCAGCGCCCCGAGGTGTCCTTGCGCTTCTGCCCGAGCATCAGGTTCTGGTGCACCGTGAGCTTGGGAAAGATGTCGCGGTTCTCCGGCACGTAGCCGATGCCCAGGTGCGCGATCTCGAAGGCCTTGCGGCCCAGGACCTCCTGGTCGCGCCAACGGATGCTGCCGGTGCCGTCGACCAGGCCCATGATGGTCTTGACCGTGGTCGAGCGGCCCGACCCGTTGCGGCCGAGCAGCGCCACGATCTCGCCGCCGCCGACCTCGAAGTTGACGCCGTGCAGCACATGGCTCTTGCCGTAGTAGGCGTGGACCTTGTCGAGCTTCAGCATGGCGTGGTTCTCAATGCCCGGCCCCGGCCACCTGCTGGTCGGCCAGCACCGAGCCCAGGTAGGCCTCCTGCACGCGCGGATTGGCACGCACGGCCTCGGGCGTGTCGAAGGCGATCACCTCGCCGTAGACCAGCACGGCGATCTTGTCGGCCAGGCCGAACACCACGCCCATGTCGTGCTCCACGGTCAGCAGCGTCTTGCCCTGCGTCACGTCGCGGATCAGGCCGACGAAGCGCCGGGTCTCGCTCTTGCTCATGCCGGCCGTCGGCTCGTCGAGCAGCACCACGCCGGCGCCGCCGGCGATGGTGATGCCAATCTCGAGCGCGCGCTGCTCGGCGTAGGTCAGGTTCATCGCCAGCACGTCGCGCCGGCGGTCGAGCTTGATCATCTCGAGCACCTGCTCGGCGCGGTCGTTGGCGTCGTCGAGGTCGGCCAGGAACTTCCAGAACGCGTAGCGATGGCCCAGGCTCCACAGCACGGCGCAGCGGATGTTCTCGAACACCGACAAACGCGTGAACAGGTTGCTGACCTGGAAGCTGCGCGCCAGGCCCATGCGGTTGATCCGGTACGGCGTCATGCCGTTGACGCGCTGGCCGTTGACGCGGATGTCGCCGCTGGTGGGCGCCAGGCGCCCGGAGATCAGGTTGAACAGCGTGCTCTTGCCGGCGCCGTTGGGCCCGATGATCGCCACGCGCTCGCCGGGCTGCACCGACAGGCTGGCGCCGCGGATGATCTCGGTCTTGCCGAAGCTCTTGTGCACGTCCTTGAGTTCGACCGCGGGCGCACTCATATCAACGCCTCCCGCCGCTTGATCTCCTTCTCGATCTCCTCTTGGATGCGCTCCCAGTCAGCGACGAAGTGGCGGCGCGTCAGCTCGAACAGGGCCAGGCCGCAGGCCAGCACCACCGTCGCGCCGAACCAGCTGTCGGCGCTCTGTGCGTTGAGCTGCGCGCCCATGAAGCGCAGCTCGGGGCCGAGCGCCGTGTTCAGCTGCAGGTGGTAGAGCATCTCGATCATCGCCCCGGCGCCGGCCAGCATCACGAAGGCCGTGCCCGCCAACGCGAGGTAGGAGGTCCAGAGCTCGCGCAGCTTGCCGAAGGCGGCCAGGCGCAGGTTCATCATGATGAGACTCGCCACGCCGCCCGGTGCGTACATCACCATGAACAGGAACACGAGGCCGAGGTAGAGCACCCAGGCCTTGGTCAGTTCGGACAGCACCTGCGCCAGCACCAGCAGCACCGCGCCGATGATCGGGCCGAAGAAGAAGGTGGCGCCGCCGAGGAAGACGAACAGCAGGTAGGCGCCCGAGCGCGCCGCACCCACCACCTCGGCCGTGACGATCTCCAGATTCAAGGCCGCCAGCCCGCCGGAGACGCCGGCGAAGAAGCCCGACACCATGAACGCGAGGAAGCGCACATGCTGGGTGCTGTAGCCGATGAACTCGACGCGCTCGGGGTTGTCGCGCACCGCGTTGAGCATGCGGCCCAGCGGCGTGCGCGTGAACGCGAACAGCGCGGCCGTGCTGACGAAGCAGTAGGCCGCGATCAGGTAGTACATCTGGATCTGCGGCCCGAAGCTGATGCCCCAGACGGGTTTGCCGACGACCCGGTTGCCGCTGATGCCGCCCTCGCCGCCGAAGAACTCGGGAATCATCAACGACATCGACCACACCAGCTCGCCGATGCCCAGCGTGATCATCGCGAAGGTGGTGCCGGCCTTGCGCGTGGTGACGTAGCCGAGCAGTGCCGAGAAGAACAGGCCCGCCAGACCGCCGAACAGCGGCACCAGGCTGACCGGAATGGCCAGCTTGCCGGCGCTGACCGCGTTGAGCGTGTGGATCGCCAGGAATGATCCCAGGCCGCTGTACACCGCGTGGCCGAAACTGAGCATGCCGCCCTGCCCGAGCAGCACGTTGTAGGCCAGGCAGGCGATGACCGCGATGCCCATCTGCGACAACATCGTGTGGCCCAGGCCGCTGGTCCACAGCAGCGGCGCCACGGCCAGCAGCGCCGCGAACAGGCCCCACAGCAGCCAGCGCCCGACGTTCAGCGGCTTGAAGTGGTAGTGGGGGCGGCCCTCGTGGATGTGCGGCATGTCTTTATCTATGCGTGCATCCGATGGCGCGGCAAAGGCGCGGGGGCACTGCGGCTGGGGTGCGACCTCGGCGGGTGGCGCGAAGCGCCCCCTTCCCTGCGGTGCTCGGGCTTCTGGCCCGCGGTCGAACTCGCTTCGTTCGCTTCGCTCACTGCGCTCGGACGACGCCCGCGAGTCAGTTGACGAAGCGCGCGGGTACGCGCGCGGCCAGAAGCCCTGCGCTCCTCGGCGCCTCCCCACGCACCCCAGCCGCAGCGCCCCCCCGCCTTTGCAGATACGCACGCTGTCCTCTCCGAACACGAAGAGCGGTGCCTCGCGTTGCGGTGGGCGGTGCCCGGGGCGGGCGACCTGTGGGGCGCCGAGGAGCGCAGGGCTTGGAGTCGGCGCGCGTACCTGCGCGCTTCGTGATCTGACTCGCCGAACGTGTCTGAGCAGAGCGAACGAAGTGAGCGCCGCGAGTAGTTCGGCGCGACCCCAAGACCGAGCACCGCAGGGCAGTCGGAGCGTTGCGCAGACCGCCCCAGGGGGAGCCCACCCCGGGCACCGCCCACCGCAACGCGACGCGCAAGAACAAACACGCCCTCAGTCCTCCCGCGTCCCGAGCAGCCCCTTCGGGCGGAAGATCAGAATCAGCACCAGCAGCAGGTACGGCAGGATCGGCGCCGCCTGCGCCAGCGTGATCTTGGCGATCGAGTACAGCCAGTCGCCCGGTGCGATGGTCCAGCCCCAGTTGGCCGCCAAGTGGACGAAGGATTTGTCCACCGTCAGCGGCAGCGTCTGCAACAGGCCGATCACGATCGAGCCGACGAAAGCGCCGGCCAGCGAGCCCAGGCCGCCCACCACCACGACCACGAAGATGATCGAGCCGACGATGGCCGCCATCGACGGTTCGGTGACGAAGGTCACGCCGCCCACCACGCCGGCCAGGCCGGCCAGCGCACAGCCGCTGCCGAACACCAGCATGAACACGCGCGGCACGTTGTGGCCGAGAGACTCCACCATCTCCGGGTGCGTCAGCGCGGCCTGGATCACCAGGCCGATGCGCGTGCGTGTGAGCAGCAGCCACAGCGCGAGCAGCATCGCCACCGCCACCACCATCATGAAGAAGCGCGTGGCCGGGAAGGTGGAGCAGCTCGCCACCACACCCGCCACCGTGGCGCTGCAGCGCGCCGGGTCGGCCGCACCCCAGGCCAGGCTCCAGCTGTCGGCCACGTGGATCAGCGTAAACGCCGGTCCCTGCAACAGCGCCGGCGGCGAGAACGGCGCCGACGACAGCCCCCAGACCAGCTTGACCAGTTCGAGGATCACGTAGGACAGGCCGAAGGTGACCAGCAGCTCGGGCACATGGCCGAACTTGTGCACGCGGCGCAGCGCGGTGCGTTCGAACAGCGCGCCCAGCAGGCCCACCAGCAGCGGCGCGACGATCAGGGCCGGCCAGAAGCCGACCACGCCGCTCAGCGTGTAGCCGAAGTACGCGCCGACCATGTAGAAGCTGGCATGCGCGAAGTTCAGCACGCCCATCATGCTGAAGATCAGCGTCAGGCCGGAACTGAGCATGAACAGCAGCAGCCCGGCGCTGATGCCGTTCAGGACGTTGATCAGGAACTGGTCCACGGTGGCGGTTGTCGCAGTGCCTTGGCCGGGTCAAGCAGACGCCGCGGATCCGGCTTCGCCGGTCCGCTGGCGTGCCCCCTCGAGGGGGAGCGGCGAAGCCGCAACGGGGGTGGGCGTCAACCCCCCGGCCGCTTCATCTGGCACGACGTCGGCGTGCTCGAGACGTAGGGCTCGTAGGTCTTGATGACGCGGAAGTTGTGCCCGGTGTTCTCGACGCTGTAGTCCAGCGGCGGCTTGTCCGCCTTCTGCCACTGCTGGATGTACAGCGTCTGCTGCAGCTGGTGATCGGCCTTGCGCATCGTCACTTCGCCGTTCAGGCTCTTGACCGACAGGCCCTCCATCGCCGCGGCCACCTTGGCCGGGTCGGTGCTCTTGGCCTTGGCCATCGCGCCCGAGAGCAGCGCATAGGCGTGGTAGACCTGCGCGGTGTAGAAGTCGTCGTTGAAGCGCTTCTTGTACTCGTCCATGTACTTGCGCGTCTCGGCCGACACGCCGTACGGGAACACGCTGACCTGGTAGACGCGACCGGCCGCGTTGGCCCCCATCGCGGTGGGCGTGCCCGAGACGCCGGCGTAGTAGGTGTAGAACTTGGCGTTCAGGCCGCCGTCGTTGGCCGCCTTGACCAGCAGCGTGAGGTCGCTCGACCAGTTGCCGGTGATGATGGTGTCGGCGCCCGAGGCCTTGATCTTGGCGATGTAGGGCGCGAAGTCGCGCGTCTGCGCCAGCGGTGTCAGGTCCTCGCCGACGATCTGCACGTCGGGGCGCTTGCGCGCCAGCGCCTCCTTCGCGAACTTGGCGACCTGGTGGCCGTGGGCGTAGTTCTGGTTGATCAGGTAGACCTTCTTGACGTCGGCCTGGTCCTTCATGAAGGTGGTCAGCGCCTCCATCTTCATGCTGGTGTCGGCGTCCATGCGGAAGTGCCAGTAGCTGCACTTGCTGTTGGTGAGGTCGGGGTCCACCGCCGCGTAGTTGATGAACAGCACCTCCTTGCCGGGGTTGCGCTCGTTGTACTTGTTCAGGAAGTCGATGATCGCGGTGGCCGGGCCGGTGCCGGTGCCCTGGAACACGTAGCGGATGCCCTGGTCGATGGCGGCCTGCAGCGCGTTGACCGTCTCCTGCGGCGACAGCTTGTTGTCGAACGACGCCACCTCGAACTTGACGCCGGCGTCGTTCTTCTTGTTGAACTGCTCGGCGAAGAACTGGAAGCTCTTGAGCTGGTTCTGGCCGGTGGCGGCGGTGAGGCCGGTGAGTGCGTCGATCCACGCCACCTTGACCGTCTGGCCAGCCTGGGCGGCGGCGCCGCCGCTGGCCAGGGCTGCCGCAGCGGCAACGGAAACGGCGAGCATGCGTTGCTTGAACGGGGTCATGGTGTCATGTCTCCTGTAAGTCTGTGGCGAACACGGTGGGACGTTAACGGATCGCCACACCCGCGGTGCTGAGGGACTACCCCGAAGGCCCCGCCCGGTGCTGTCGCCTGCGCGACATCAGGCGCCCGGCAGCTTGTGGCCCTTGAACTGCTCGCGCAGCTTGTTCTTCTGCACCTTGCCGGTGGCACCGAGCGGGATCGCGTCGACGAAGGCCACGTCATCGGGGACCTGCCACTTGGCGACCTTACCCTCGTAGAAGGCGATCACCTCCTCACGCGAGACCACGGCGCCCGGCTTCTTCACCACCACCAGCAGCGGGCGCTCGTCCCACTTCGGGTGCGGCAACGCGATGCACGCGGCCATCGCCACCGCGGGGTGGGCCATCGCGATGTTCTCGATGTCGATCGAGCTGATCCACTCGCCGCCGGACTTGATGACGTCCTTGCTGCGGTCGGTGATCTGCATGAAGCCGTCAGGGTCGATCGCGGCCACGTCGCCGGTGGGGAACCAACCGCCCACCAACGGATCACCCCCTTCGCCCTTGAAGTAGCTGGCCATGATCCAGGGGCCCTTGACCAGCAGGTCGCCGGTGGCCTGGCCGTCCCAGGGCAGTTCTTGCCCCTCGGGGTCGACGATCTTCATCTCCACGCCGTAAAGCGCCCGGCCCTGCTTGCCCATGATCGCGAGCTGGGCGTCCAGCGGCAGTTCCAGCTGCTTGAGCTTCATGTTGCACACCGTGCCCAACGGCGACATCTCGGTCATGCCCCAGCCGTGCAGCACGGTCACGCCGTAGTCGACGTAGAAGCTGCGGATCATGGCCGGCGGGCAGGCCGAGCCGCCGATCACGGTGCGCTTGAGCGTCGAGAACTTCAGGCCGCCCGCGCGCATGTGATTGAGCAGCATCAACCACACCGTCGGCACGCCGGCGGCAAAGCTCACGCGCTCGGCCTCGATCAGCTCGTAGACCGACTTGCCGTCCAGCGCCGCGCCGGGGAACACCAGCTTGGCGCCGGTCATCGCCGCGCTGTACGGGATGCCCCAGGCATTGACGTGGAACATCGGCACGACAGGCAGCACGGCGTCGCGCGCCGACATGGCCAGCGCATCGGGCAGCGCGCCGCCGTAGGCGTGCAGGAGGGTCGAGCGGTGGCTGTACAGCACGCCCTTGGGGTGGCCCGTGGTGCCGCTCGTGTAACACAGCGCCGCCGCACTCTTCTCGTCGAACTCGGGCCAGGCGTAGGTATCGCTCTCGGCGCCGATCCAGGCCTCGTAGCTGCGCAGGCCCGCGATGCCGGTGTCGGCCGGCAGTGCGTCGGCCTCGCACAGCGCCACCCAGTGCTTCACGGTCTTGCACTGCGACCAGATCGCCTTGATGACCGGCAGGAAGCTCATGTCGAAGCACAGCACCTGGTCCTCGGCATGGTTGGCGATCCAGGCCACCTGGTCGGGCGCCAGGCGCGGGTTGATGGTGTGCACCACGCGGCCGCTGCCCGAGACGCCGAAATACAGCTCGAAGTGGCGGTAGCCGTTCCAGGCCAGCGTGCCGACACGGTCCGAGAACGCCAGGCCCAGTCGGTCGAGCGCGTTGGCGACGCGGCGCGCGCGCGCCGCGGCATCGGCATACGTGTAACGATGGAGGTCGCCCTCGACCCGGCGCGAGACGATCTCGGCGTCGCGGTGGTGTCGCGCCGCGAACTCGAGCAGGCTCGAGATCATCAGCGGCCGGTCTTGCATCAGGCCAAGCATCGGAATCTCCTCGTGGACGACCGCGGCAGTATCGAAAGCGCCCTGCACGGTGTCAAAGCGTGATTCCCCCAGCCGCAACCCGGCGCCGCGGCGCGGGGGACAATGTCAGCCTCGTGAATGCACCCGAAGCCCTGGCTCCCCTGACCGCCGCGACGACGCCGCGCTGGCGCGACGCCAATTTCCTGCAATCGTTGGGTCCCGCCTTCGGCACCGACCTGCCCCCGCGCGCGCTGGCCACGCCGCACTGGCTCGCGCGCAGCGAGCGCCTGGCGCAAGCGATGGGTCTCGAAGCCTGGCTCGCCAGCGACGACGCGCTCGAGGTGCTGGCCGGCAACCGCGTGCCCGAGGGCGGCCGGCCGTTCGCGTCGGTGTACTCGGGGCACCAGTTCGGCGTCTGGGCCGGGCAGCTCGGCGACGGGCGCGCATTGCTGCTGGGCGAGGTGGACACGCCCGCCGGTGCGCTCGAGGTGCAGCTCAAGGGTTCGGGCCTGACCCCCTACTCGCGCATGGGCGACGGTCGCGCGGTGCTGCGCTCGTCGATCCGCGAGTTCCTGGGCTCGGAGGCGATGCACGCGCTCGGTATCCCGACGACGCGCGCACTGGCCGTTGTCGGCTCGCCGCAGCCGGTGCGGCGCGAGACAATCGAGAGCGCCGCGGTGGTCACGCGCGTGGCGCCATCGTTCCTGCGCTTCGGCCACTTCGAACATTTCGCGCACACGGCGCAGGACACCGCCGCGCTGCGGCAGCTGTTCGATGCCGCCGTGCACCGCTACTTCCCCGGCCTCGATCCGACACCCGCGGCGCTGCTCGAGGAGGTCGCGCGCCGCACCGCGCGCCTGATCGCGCAGTGGCAGCTGGTGGGCTTCTGCCATGGCGTGATGAACACCGACAACATGTCGCTGCTCGGGCTGACGATCGACTACGGCCCGTTCGGCTTCCTGGATGCGTTCGACCCGAACCATGTCTGCAACCACAGCGACGACCAGGGGCGCTACAGCTACGCGCGCCAGCCGGGCATCGGGTTCTGGAACCTGCATGCGCTGGCGCAGGCGATGCTCCCGCTGATGGACGGCGCGCCAGAGGCGGCGTCAGAGCAACTGCTGGCGGCGCTCGATCCCTTCAAGGCCGAGTTCGCGTCGGCGATGGTCGCCGGCTTGCGCGCCAAGCTCGGCC
Organism: Aquincola sp.; assembly: GCA_022841885.1. Taxonomy (GTDB): domain Bacteria; phylum Pseudomonadota; class Gammaproteobacteria; order Burkholderiales; family Burkholderiaceae_C; genus CADEEN01. The sequence goes on from JALHQP010000008.1 coordinate 47,132, forward strand.
TGGCCGCGGCGCGCGACGACGACCCCGCGCTGGCCGACGACCTGCTGCGCCTGATGGCCGAGGACCGCACCGACTTCACGATCGCCTGGCGGCGCCTGGCCCACATCGACGCCGCGCGCGACGTGTTCCTGCAGCGCGAGAAGTTCGACGCCTGGGCCGTGCGCTATAGCGAGCGCCTGGCCTGGGAGTCGAGTGCGGACGCCGAACGCGCGGCGCGCATGAACCGCATCAATCCGAAGTTCGTGCTGCGCAACCATCTGGCGCAGACGGCGATCGAAGCCGCGCAGCGCGGCGAGTTCGGCGAGACCGAACGCCTGCTGAAAGTTCTGGAGCGTCCGTTCGACGAACAGCCCGAACACGAAGCCGACGCCGGCTACCCGCCCGACTGGGCCTCACAACTTGAGGTGTCATGCTCGTCATGAAGAACGGACCCCACGACCACGACGACCCGCGCTACGCAGTCCACAAGAGCGACGCCGAGTGGCGTGCCCAGCTCTCGCCGACGCAGTACCAGGTGGCGCGCCATGCCGCCACCGAGCGCGCCTTCAGCGGCAGCTTCTGGAACCACTGGGACGATGGGCGCTACCGCTGCGTCGGCTGCGGCGAGGTGCTGTTCGACGCCAAGACCAAGTTCGACGCCGGCTGTGGCTGGCCGAGCTACTACGAGCCGGTCAACGCCGAGGTGGTCGAGCGCGTGCGCGACGAGAGCCACGGCATGGTGCGGATCGAAGTGCGCTGCAACCAGTGTGGCTCGCACCTCGGCCATGTGTTCCCGGACGGGCCCGAGCCGACCGGCGAGCGCTTCTGCATCAACTCGGCCGCAATCGAATTCCAGAAGCGCTGAGCGCACCCCTCGATGAAACTGCTGTTCGACTTCCTGCCGATCATCCTGTTCTTCGTCGCCTTCAAGGTGGCGGACGCCAACAAGGAAACCGCGGCTGCCTTCGCCACCGCGCACTTCGGCGCCATCGTCTCCGGCGGCGTGGTCGGCCCGGGCGAAGCGCCGGTGCTGCTGGCCACCGTGGTCGTCGTGCTGGCGACGCTGGCGCAGGTGGCGCTGTTGGCCGCGCGCGGCAAGAAGATCGACCTGATGCTGTGGGTGAGCCTGGCGCTGGTGGTGGTGATGGGCGGGCTGACGGTGTGGCTGCACAACGAGACCTTCATCAAGTGGAAGCCCACACTGCTGTACTGGGTGATGGGCGGCGCGTTCGCGCTGGCGCCGCTGCTGTTCGGCAAGAACCTGCTCAAGCTGCTGCTGGGCGAGCAGCTCGAGCTGCCAGGCCCGGTGTGGCAGCGCCTGAACCTCGCCTGGGTCGGCTTCTTTGCGGCGATGGGCATGCTCAACCTGTGGGTTGCCTACAGCTTCGCGACCGACACCTGGGTCAACTTCAAGCTCTTCGGCGGCCTGGGCCTGATGCTGGTCTTCACGATCGCGCAGGGCCTGTACCTTGCGCGCTACCTGCCCGACGAGGCCGCCGAGGTGAAGAAGGACGTGCAATCGTGAGCAGCGGTGTCACCGCCGAGCGCCTGCGCGCCGCGCTCGACGCCGCGCTGCACCCCGTGGGGCTGGCGGTGCAGGACGACAGCCACCTGCATGCCGGCCACGCCGGTGCCCGCGAGGGCGGGCACTTCACGGTGCGCATCACGAGCAGCGCCTTCGACGGTTTGTCACGGGTGGCACGGCACCGCCTCGTTTATGATGCTGCGCGCCCGCTGATCGCCGAGGGCATCCACGCGCTGGCCATCGAGGCCCGCACGCCCGCCGAAGCGAAGCGCTGACCCCATCGCGCCCGAGCCGCTCCTCAACGGCCCCGCCCGAGTTCCTCCCGAAAGGCCCACTCCGATGTTCAAGAAGTCCGTTGCCGCGTTCGCCGTGGCCCTCGTGTTCGCCAGCGCCGTCCAGGCCCAGAACGTGGCCGTCGTCAACGGCAAGCCGGTGCCCAAGTCGCGCGTCGACACGCTGATGGTGCAGGCCACGCGCGGTGGTCAGCAGCCGGCCACGCCGGAGATGGAGTTGCGCGTGCGCGAAGAAGTGGTGATGCGCGAGATCTTCGCCCAGGAAGCCGAGAAGCGCGGTGTGGCGGCCACCGAGGACTACCGCAAGGAAATGGAGCTGCTGCGCCAGACGGTGCTGATCCGGGCGCTGTTCAACGACTACCGCAAGAAGAACCCGGTCACCGACGCCGACGCGAAAGCCGAGTACGACAAGTTCAAGGCCCAGGCCGCGGGCACCGAGTACCGCGCGCGTCACATCCTGGTGGAGAAGGAAGACGAGGCCAAGGCGCTGCTGGCGCAGCTCAAGGGCGGCGCCAAGTTCGACGAGCTGGCCAAGAAGCACAGCAAGGACACCGGCTCGGCCAAGAATGGCGGCGACCTCGACTTCGCCAAGGCCGAGACCTACGTGCCCGAGTTCGGGCAGGCGATGGCCGCGCTGAAGAAAGGCGAGATGACCACCGACCCGGTGAAGAGCCAGTTCGGCTTCCACATCATCAAGCTCGACGACACCCGCGAAGCGCAGTTCCCGCCTTTCGAGGAAGTCAAGCCGCAGGTGGTGCAGCGCCTGGAGCAGCAGAAGCTGCAGAACTACCAGGAAACGCTGCGCAAGCAGGCGAAGACGGACTTCAAGTTCTCGCAGTAGGGCTTTCTTGTTCGCGCCTCGCTGGCGCGGCAAAGGCGCGGTGGGGCTGCGGACGGGGTGCGACCTCGGCGGTCTCCGCTTCGCTCCGACTGCCCGCGGTGCTCGGTCTTGGGGTCGCGCCGAACAACTCGCTTCGTTCGCTGCGCTCTCTACGCTCAAACACGTTCGGCGGGTCAGTTTACGAAGCGCGCTGCGCGCGCCGACCCCAAGGCCTGCGCTCCTCGGCGCCTCCCACGCACCCCGCCCGCAGCCCCACCGCGCCTTTGCAGATGCGGGGTGGCACGCTATTTCGGGAGGGTGTCAAGCACGTCCGAGACGCGCACGTGGTACGGAGGCTCCATGATTGCTGGCTCATCGGGGACAGGGGCAGAGTTTCCGCAGTAGTCGACATCGACGCCAGCAAGGTGACCGTTCTTGTCAGCGAAGACGGTGAACTCGATCGAGCCTTGATCGTCTGTAGTCTTGAAGCAAAGCTCGAACACCGCGCCATAGCGGCCTTGCGGGCACAGCGGTTCAACTCGAGCAGCGTCCGGCACTTCCACATCGAAACTATTGCAGCCGCAGTCACAAAGGCGCGTAATGCGCGCCGCCTCGAATGCGGCAAGGAATCGAACTCGCGCGGGAAACTCCGAGCGCTGCCCAAGGAAAACCACCCACTTGCGAGCGCGAGAGACACTGTTCTTCATGGCGCGTTTGCCGTTTGTGCGAGGCAGTCTGCCGCATGGCGCCGACGATAGGAATCAGGAACGACGCCATTCCGCAGTCAGCCGCCCTTGCCTCACGGCGGGTGGTGCCCGGGGCGGGCGACCTGTGGAGCGGCGAGGAGCGCAGGGCTTGGGGTCGGCGCGCGTACCCGCGCGCTTCGTGAACTGACCGCCGAACGTGTTTGAGCGTAGTGAGCGCAGCGAACGCAGCGAGTTGTTCGGCGCGACCCCAAGCCCGAGCACCGCAGCGGAGTTGGCCCAAAGGGCCAACCGCTCCAGGGGGAGCCCGCACCGGGCAGCGCCCGCCGCGGCGCGACGCGCTTCGACGGCTCAGGGCAGAACGATCACAGGCGATCGAGATAGCCGAATGTGCCGTGGTCACGCACCTCCGTTGCGGCGCTGCGCAGCGCCGCCATCGCGCTGCGCCAGAACGACGTGGCGACGCTGACGCGGCGCACGCCGGCGGCCTGCAACTCGGCGACGCTGAACGATTTGCCCCGGATGCCGGCCATGAAGTTGACTGGCTTGCGCAGCGCCGAGCAGACCGCGCGCACGGCGTCGAGGTCCGGCAGGCCCGGGGCGAACAACACATCCGCGCCAGCGCGTTCGAACGCCTGCAGGCGCGCGATCGTGTCGTCGAGATCGGGTCTGCCGCGCAGGTAGTTTTCGCTGCGCGCCACGAGCGTGAACGGAAACGGCAGCCTGCGCGCCGCCTCGACCGCCGCCGCCACGCGCTCGACCGCGGCGTCGAAGCCGAACAGCGGCTGGTCGGCGTTGCCGGTCGCGTCCTCGATCGAGCCGCCGACGAGGCCGACATCGCCCGCGAGGCGGATCGTCTCGGCCACCACGGCCGGTGTGTCGCCGAAGCCGTTCTCGAGGTCGGCCGCCACTGGCAGCTCGACCGCATGCACGATCGCAGCGGCATGGGCGATCGACTCGTCGCGCGTGATCTGGCCGTCCTTGCGGCCGAGCACGCCGGCGGCGGCGCCGCTCGACGTGGTGAGCGCGACGAAGCCGAGCTGCTCCAGGGCGCGCGCCGAGCCGGCGTCCCACGGATTGGCAATCACGAAGGTGCCGGGTCCCTCGTGCAGGGCGCGAAAGCGCCGGGCCTTGTCGAGTGTCGTCGTCATGGGGGCTCCCGTTGCACAGCCGCCATCCTAGGGCGAGACGCGACGCTCTGCGCCGCGTTAGTCCCGATCCGCCGGCATCGGCAACGGAGTCATCCCACCCGCGTCGGCCACCGGACCAGGTTTACGCTCGCGCACCAGGTAGCTGTAGAGCACCGGCACCACCACCAGCGTCAGCAGCGTCGAGGTGATCACGCCGCCGATGATCGCGCGGCCCATCGGCGCCTGGATCTCGCCGCCGTCGTTGAGCGCCAGCGCCAGCGGCAGCATGCCGAACACCATCGCCGCGGTGGTCATCAGGATCGGCCGCATGCGGATCAGCCCCGCCTGCAGCACCGCGTCGGCCACGCTGAGCCCCGTCTTGCGCAGGTGGTTGGCGAAGTCGACCAGCAGGATCGCGTTCTTCGTCACGAGGCCCATCAGCATCACCAGGCCGATCATCGAGAACACGTTGAGCGTGCTGCGCCAGAACAGCAGCGCCAGCATCACGCCGATCAGGCTCAGCGGCAGTGACGCCATGATCGCGATTGGCTGCACGAAGCTGCCGAACTGGCTCGCCAGCACGATGTAGATGAAGATCACCGCCAGCGCCATCGCGCCGATCATGGCGCCGAAGGCCTCCTGCTGCTCGCGCGTGGCGCCGCCGACATCGAAGCTGTAGCCCGGCGGCAGCGCGGTCTCCTTGACCAGCTTCTGCACGTCGGCACCGACGTCGCCCGACGGCCGCCCCTGTGCGCCGGCGAAGATCGCCTCGCGCCGCTGCAGGTTCTGGCGCCGGATCACCTCCGGGTTGACCACCGGCTCGATGCTCGCCACCGAGTCGAGCGTGATCGGCGTGCCGTCGCGCGCGAACGCCACCGGCAGCGCGCGCATCTGCTCGACACGCTCGCGCTGCTCCTGCGGCAGGCGCAGCAGCACCTCGACCTGCTCGCCGTCGGGAGTGGTCCAGTAGGTGGCCACCTCGCCGTTGACATAGGCGCGCAGGCTGGACGCGATCTGGGGCGCGGTCAGCCCGAGTTCGCGCACGGCGCCGGGCTTCAGGCGCACCGCGTAGGCCGGCAAGCCGGGCTTGAACGACAGCTCGACGTCGACGATGCCGGGAATCTTCTTGACCTTCTCGGCGAACTCGGTCGCGATCTGGCCCAGGCCGACCGGGTCGCTGCCAAGGATGGCGACGTAGATCGGGCGATCGAAGCCGACCGACACCTCGATGCCGGGCAGCTTGGCGATCTGCCCGCGGATCGCGTCCTCCACCTGCTTCTGGCTGCGTTGGCGCTCCCTGCGGTCGGTGAGGCCGATGTTCAACGTGGCCTGGTTGCGGCCCACCGCGAGGCCATTGCCGGTGCCGCCGACCGCGGTGGACAGCGTCTTCACCTCGGGGAAGGACGCGACGATCTCCTCGATCTGGCGCACCTTGGCGTCGCTGCGCTCGAGGCTGGAACCCACCGGCATGCGCACCGACAGCTGCGTGAAGCCCTGGTCGGTCTGCGGGACGAACTCGGTGCCCACCAGCGGTGCCAGCGCCAGGGCGCCGACGAAGCTCGCCACGCCCACGCCGAGGATGATGCCGCGCGGGCGCAGCACGCGCAGATAGCGCTTGCCGCTGAACGCCCAGCGGATCAGGCGCTCGTACACCGTGTGCGCGGCGTCCATGATGCGGTCGGTGACGTAGATGGCGTGGCCGATCACGGGCCAGTTCTTCATGAGGTTCGACGGCGGGTCCTTCCAGACGCTCGACAGCATCGGGTCGAGCGTGAAGCTGACGAACAGGCTCACCAGCACCGCCACCGCGACCGTGATGCCGAAGGGATAGAAGAACTTGCCGACGATGCCGCCCATGAACGCCACCGGCACGAACACCGCGCAGATGGCGAAGGTGGTCGCCATCACCGCCAGACCGATTTCCTCGGTGCCTTCGAGCGCGGCGCGGTGGTGGTCCTTGCCCATCGCCACGTGGCGCACGATGTTCTCGCGCACCACGATCGCGTCGTCGATCAGCAGGCCGATGCACAGCGACAGCGCCATCATCGTCATGAAGTTCAGCGTGAAGCCGAAGGCGTAGACGGCGATGAAGCTCGAAATCACCGCGATCGGCAACGTCAGGCCGGTGATGATTGTGCTGCGCCACGAGTGCAGGAACAGGAACACGATCGCCACCGTCAGCAGCGCGCCCTCGATCAAGGTGCGTTGCAGGCCCGCCAGCGAGTTCTTCACGAAGTCGCTCGACGCGAAGATCAGCTGCAGCTCGGTGTCGGCCGGCAAGGACTTGCGCAGCTCGTCCATCGCGGCCTTGACCGCGTCGCCGGTAGCGACGATGTTGGCATCCTGCTGCTTGAAGACCTCGAAGCTCACCGATCGCTGGCCGTTGATGCGCGCCAGCGTATCGGGCTCGCGCTCGCGCTCGACCAGGCGGCCCAGGTCGCCCAGCGTCAGCGGCAGCGCGCCGCGGCGCGCGACGACGAGTTCGGTGAACTGCTTGGGGTCACGCACGCGGCCCTCCACGCGCAGCAGCGAGTCCTGCGTCGTGTCGCTGAGCAGGCCCACCGGCTGGTCGGTATTGGCCTCGGCCAGCGCCTTGCTGATCTCGGCCGGCGTGATGCCGTAGGCCCGCAGCCGCGCGGGGTCGAGGTCGATGCGCACCTCGCGCGTCGCCAGGCCCGAGATGTTGACCTGCGCCACCCCTTCGACCCGTTGCAGGCGCTTGCCGACCGTCTGGTCGGCAAGCATCGACAGCTCGCGCGCGCTGCGCGTCTTGCTGATCAGCGCCATCACGACCACCGGCTGGCTGTTGTCGTTGTTGAAACGCGCCACCGTCGGCGGCTTGGCATCGCGCGGGAACGAGCCCTGGATCAACGCGATGCGGTCGCGCACGTCCTGCATGGCGCGGCTCATGTCGGCGTTGAGGCTGAACTCGACGCTGGTCTGGCTGCGGCCCTCGAACGCGCGAGAGGTGATGCGCTTGACGCCGGCGATGCTGTTGAGCGCTTCGTCTACCAGCTTGGTCACCTCGCGTTCCACCGCCTCCGGCGAGGCGCCGGGATAGCGCACGTCGACGAAGGCCACCGGCGGCGACACGTCGGGCATCTGCTCGACGCCCAGGCGCGTGTAGGCGAACACGCCGAGCACGCACAGCGCCACCATCATCATGGTGGCGAACACCGGGTTCTGGATCGAGACGCGGGTCATCCACATGGTGCTGCGCTCACTGCTTCAGGTTCGACGACGACGAGGCTGCCGCCGCCGCCACCGGGGTGGCCTTCGTGGCGACCACCGCCTTGGTGCCCTCACGCAGGTTGTCGAACTTGGCCGCCAGCACTTGCGACTCGGGCGGCAGGCCCTGCAGCACCTCGACGCGGCCGGTGGCGCCGTCGCGCCGGCCGGTCGTGATGGCGCGACGTGCAAGCACGCCGCTTTCGATCACCCACACATGCTCCTGACCCGAGGTGCTGCCGATCGCGCCCGCCGGCAGCGTCAGGCGCTCGCTCGGATCGGCCAGCACCACGCGCGCCAGTGCGTACTGGCCGGCGCGCAGCGCTTCCTTCGGATTGGGCAGCTCGATGGTCACGCCGATCGAGCGCGTGCCTGCCTCGGCCGCTGGGGCGATGCGCGCGATCTTGCCGGCCACCGCCTGCTCGACACCCTCGACCTTGATCTGCACCGCAACGCCCGGCGCCAGCAGGGACACCTCGTGCGTGCCCACCGTGCCCGCCAGTTCCAGGCGCGCCAAGTCGACGATGGTCACGATGCTCTGCTCGGCCGAGACCTTCTCGCCCGCCACCGCGTGGCGCTTGGCGACGATGCCGCTGATCGGCGCAACGACGCGGTTGTCGCGGGAGACCGCGCGCACCGTGTCGAGTTGCGCCAGCGCGGCACGCTCCTGCGCGCGCGCGGCGTCCAGCGCGGCGCGCGACTGGTCCAGTGCGGTCGGCGAAATGAACTGCTGGTCCGCCAGACGCTGGTTGTTGCTGTGGGTGCGTTCGGCCTGCACCAGCGTGGCACGAGCCGACTCCACCATCGCCTGGCGCTCGGCCAGGCGGGTCGAGACCTCGGTGGCGTCGATGGTGGCCAGCACCTGGCCGGCCTTGACGCGGTGGCCCTCGGCCACCGCCAGGGTCAGCAGCGTGCCGCCGGCCTTGGCCCGCACGACGGCCGTCTGCGGCGCCACCAGGGGGCCGGAGAACTCCACCACCGCCGGCATCGAGACCCGCGTCGGCTGCACCACTTCGCGCGCGCTGAACTCGAGCGCCGGCTTGTCCTCGGACTTCTTCTTGTTGTCCTTCTTGCCACCGAGCTGTCCCGTCACGGCCAGGGCTGTCGCAACGCCGGCCGCGGCCAGCGCCGCCAAGCCGGCGATCCACCATGTCTTGCGCATCTTCTTGCCCCTCACGCTTTTGCAAAGCGGGCGCAGTGTAGGCAGCCGCGATGACGGCCCGCGGCCACGATGCGACAGAACGCGGCTTGGCGGCGACGAACTGCACCCCCAAGGGTGAAGGCCAGGGAACCTGGCTCAGCTCAGGCGGTTTCGGTAGTGGTGCGAGCGGGTGTCGTACAGGCCGCGCCGAAGTTCGACCGGCCTGTCGCCGTAGGTGAAGGACACGCGGTCGACGGACAACAGCGGAGCACCCGGACCCACCTCGAGCAGGGCCGCTGCATCGGCGTCGGCCGCCACGGCGCGGATCTGCTCCTCGGCGCGGATCATGCGCACGCCGAACTCGGCCTCGAACAGGCCGTACAGCGGGCCCTCGTACTCGGACAGGCGCTGCCCGGTCAGGCCCTTGAACAGGGCCAGCGGCAGCCACAGGTCGTCCAGCACCACCGGCGCGCCGCGGAAGTAGAGCAGCCGGCGCACCTGCAGCACGGCTTGGCTGCCGGGAATGTCCAGTGCCTGGGCCACCTCGGCGCTCGGTCGCATGCGCCTGCAGTCGAGGAACTTGCGCGACAGGCGCTCGGCGCTGCCGTCGTCCGGCGCCAGACGCAGGAAGCGGAACTGGGTCCGTTCCTCTGAATGGGTTGCGACGAAGGTGCCCTTGCCCTGGCGCCGCACCAGCAGGTGGGCGGCGGCCAGTTCGTCGATCGCCTTGCGCACCGTGCCCTGGCTGACCTTGAAACGCGCGGCCAGTTCCAGTTCGCTCGGGATCGCCTCGCCCGGCTTCCACTCGCCGCCGTCCAGGCTGCGCGTGATCAGTTCGGCGATCTGCCGATACAGCGGCTGGAACAGCGGGGCGTCAGGGACGGCGGACATGGTGGATGCATTGCAGCACAGTCCGCTGTCTTATAGAAGACCAGGGTTTGAGCCCTTTGCCGCACTACACTCCGGGTTGTCCCGCAGCCTTTTCCCTCCCCCTCCCTGGAGTTCCCACGATGAGCAAGAAGCCCGTTCGCGTCGCCGTCACCGGCGCCGCCGGCCAGATCGGTTACGCCCTGCTGTTCCGCATCGCCTCGGGCGAGATGCTGGGCAAGGACCAGCCGGTGATCCTGCAACTGCTCGAAGTGCCGGTCGAGGGCCCGCAGAAGGCGCTCAAGGGCGTGATGATGGAACTCGACGACTGCGCGTTCCCGCTGCTGGCCGGCATGGAGGCGCACAGCGACCCGATGACGGCGTTCAAGGACACCGACTACGCGCTGCTGGTCGGCTCGATGCCGCGCAAGGCCGGCATGGAGCGCGCCGAGCTGCTCGCGATCAACGGCCAGATCTTCACCGCCCAGGGCAAGGCGCTCGACGCCAAGGCCAGCCGCGGCGTCAAGGTGCTGGTGGTCGGCAACCCGGCCAACACCAACGCCTACATCGCGATGAAAAGCGCGCCCAGCCTGCCGCGCGAGAACTTCACCGCCATGCTGCGCCTTGACCACAACCGCGCGCTGAGCCAGATCGCCGCCAAGACCGGCAAGCCGGTGGCCTCGATCAAGAAGCTCGGCGTCTGGGGCAACCACTCGCCGACGATGTACGCCGACTACCGCTTCGCCACCATCGACGGCGCCAGCGTCAAGGACATGATCAACGACCAGGTCTGGAACAAGGACGTGTTCCTGCCGACCGTCGGCAAGCGCGGCGCGGCCATCATCGAGGCGCGCGGCCTGTCGTCGGCGGCATCGGCCGCCAACGCCGCGATCGACCACATGCGCGACTGGGCGCTGGGCACCAACGGCGAATGGGTGACGATGGGCGTGCCGAGCAACGGCGAGTACGGCATCCCGAAGGACGTGATGTTCGGCTACCCGGTCACCTGCGCCGGCGGCAAGTACAAGATCGTCGAGGGCCTGCCGATCGACGAGTTCTCGAAGAGCTGCATCGACAAGACGCTGGCCGAGTTGCTGGCCGAGCAGGACGGCGTGAAGCATCTGCTGTAGCAGATGCTTCACGCCTTAGGCCGTCCTTAGGACTCCCCCGAGCCCCCTCCAAGCGGGGGCTCCTGTTCGAATGACGAGGCCGGCTGCGCCGGCGAAGACTGTGAGCATCCATCCGCGCGTTGCCCTCTTCGATGCCAACGAGCCCGTAGCGCCGGTGCTGCCGGTCTGCGACCACTACGCCGGCGTCGAGGCGCGCATGCGCAAGAGCCTGGAGTTGCAGGCCGAGCTCGGGCCGGTGTTCGACGTCACGCTCGACGCCGAGGACGGCGCACCGGTTGGCGGCGAGGTCGAGCATGCGCTGCTGATCGCGTCGCTGATCGGCGGCGGGCAGAACCGCTTCGGCCGCGTCGGCGCGCGACTGCTGCCGGTCGACCACCCGAAGTTCGGCGACGTGCTGGGCGCGGTACTCGCCGCCGCCAATCCCCCCGCCTACCTGATGCTGCCCAAGCCGCGCGGCGTGGCCGACGTGGCGCGTGCTGCCGCGGCCGTGGACGTCGCCGGCGGTGCCACGATCCCGCTTCACGCGCTGGTCGAGACCCACGGCGCGCTGGCCGAGGTGGCGGCCATCGCCGCCCACCCGCGCATCCAGTCGCTGTCCTTCGGGCTGATGGACTTCGTGTCGGCGCACCGTGGCGCAATCCCGGCCTCGGCGATGGGTGTCAAGGGCCAGTTCGAGCACCCGCTGGTGCTGCGCGCCAAGCTCGAGATCGCGGCCGCCTGCCACGCCCACGCCAAGGTGCCGTCGCATTGCGTGGTCACCGAATTCAAGCATGCGCGCGCGTTGATGGACGCCGCGACGATGGCCTGCCGGCAGTTCGGCTACACGCGCATGTGGAGCATCCACCCGAACCAGGTGCGGCCGATCGTCGACGCCTTCACGCCGAGCGTGGCCGAGGTCGACCAGGCGGTCGAGATCATCCTCGCGGCGCAGGCCGCGCAGTGGGCACCGATCCGTCACCACGACACCTTGCACGACCGCGCGAGCTACCGCTACTTCTGGCAGATCCTCGAACGCGCACACCGCACGTCCTACGCCGACGGCCCGCAGCTGCCGGCCGAGGTGCGGGCCGCCTTCTTCCCCGATGCAGCGGCCTGAACGCTCGCTGGTGCTGCCCACCTTCGCAGCGCCGCTGGAACTGCACACGCGGCGCTGCGTGCTGCGACAGTGGAAGGACGGCGACCTGGCCCCCTGGGCCGCGATGAACGCCGACCCCGAGGTGCGGCGCCACTTACCGTCGATCACCGAGGAGCAGGCGGTGGCCGAAGCCGGGCGCTGCCGCGATGCAATCGCGCAGCGTGGCTGGGGCCTGTGGGCGCTCGAGGTGCCCGGCTTGTTGCCGTTTGCCGGCTTTGTCGGCCTGAACGTCCCGCACTACGACGCACCCTGGGTCCCCGCGGTGGAGATCGGCTGGCGGCTGCCGCGCAGCGCCTGGGGCCAGGGCTTGGCGACCGAAGCGGCCCAGGCCGCGTTGGACTTCGGATTCGCCCGCCTCGGTCTCGACGAGGTCGTGGCGATCACGATCGCCGCCAACGCGCCGTCGCGCCGCGTGATGGAGCGCCTGGGCATGCAACGCGACGAAAGCGGCGACTTCGACCACCCGCGCATCGAAGCCGGCCACCCGATGCGGCGCCATGTGCTGTACCGCAAGGCGCGCCCGGCCTGAGCCGGCTACGTCTTGCAACCTGCCAGCGCCGCAGGCTCGGAGAATCCGGGGCCCAAGGAGACGATCCGATGATGCACCGCCCCGACCTCGCGCCGATCCTGGCCGCCGTGACGCTGGCCCTGGCCCTGCCGACCCTGGCGCAGACCGCGGCGCCGAAGGCGCCGGCCAAGGCCTCCGCGAAGACCGCAACCAAGTCGCGCGTGCCGGTAGTGCCGCCCGAAATCCCGCTACCCGCCGCGAGCAGCGAACAGCTCGATGCCGCCAACGTCGCCCACCTCGGCGACTACGACTGCGAGTTCGACCAGAAGGTGACGCTCGAGCCGCACGCGAAGGCTCCCGGCTACATCGAGATGAAACAGAAGAAGCAGGCCTGGGTCATGAAGCCCGTGCTGTCGTCGACCGGCGCGTTGCGCCTGGAGGACGTGAAGGGCCGCATGCTGATGATTCAGATCGCCAACAAGTCGATGGTGATGGACACCCAGATCGGCCAGCGCCTGGTGGACGGCTGCGTGCACGAGAAGCAGCGCGCCTTCATCGCCACGCAGGGCAACCTGCTCGCGCCCGAGCCGCCGCCCAAGCAGTAGCCGTCGGCGGGCAGGCCCGCGCGACGCACCCGGATAATGGGGGCCTTCCCTGCCCGTGTGTCGGAGTGCCTCGCCCATGACCCGCGTCTTCAATTTCAGCGCCGGACCCGCCGCGCTGCCCGAACCCGTGCTCAAGCGCGCCGCCGAGGAGATGCTCGACTGGCACGGCTCGGGCATGTCGGTGATGGAGATGAGCCACCGCGGCAAGGAGTTCATCTCGATCCATGCCAAGGCCGAGGCCGACCTGCGCGAACTGCTCGCGATTCCCGCCAACTACAAGGTCCTGTTCCTGCAGGGCGGTGCGATCGCCGAGAACGCGATCGTGCCGATGAACATGCTGCGCGGGAAAACCAGCGCGGACTACATCGACACCGGCGAGTGGTCGAAGAAGTCGATCAAGGAGGCGAAGAAGTACGCCGCGATCAACGTGGCCGCCTCGTCGGCCGCCACCGGCTACGACCGCGTGCCGGCACGCGCCGAGTGGAAGCTCGACCCGAACGCCGCCTACGTGCACATCTGCAGCAACGAAACGATCGGTGGCGTCGAGTACCACTTCACGCCCGAGGTCGGCGACGTGCCGCTGGTGGCCGACATGTCGAGCAGCATCCTGTCGCGGCCGGTCGACGTGTCGAAGTACGGCCTGATCTACGGCGGCGCGCAGAAGAACATCGGTCCCGCGGGCCTGACGATCGTGATCGTGCGCGACGACCTGATCGGCCAGCCGCACCCGGCCCTGCCCTCGGCCTTCGACTACCAGCTGCAGGCCGAGGCCGACTCGATGCTGAACACGCCGCCGACCTACGCGATCTACATCGCCGGCCTGGTGTTCGAATGGCTGAAGGACCGCGGTGGCCTGTCGGCCATGGAAGCGCACAACCGGCGCAAGGCGGCCGTGCTGTACGACCACCTGGACGCGAGCACGTTCTACCGCAGCCCGGTGCAGCGCGCCGACCGCTCGCTGATGAACGTGCCCTTCAAGCTCAAGGACGAGTCGCTCGACGGCGCGTTCCTGAAGGGCGCCGAGGCGCGCGGCATGCTGCAGCTCAAGGGCCACCGCGCGGTCGGCGGCATGCGCGCGTCGATCTACAACGCGATGCCGATCGAGGGCGTGCAGGCGCTGGTGGCCTACATGAAGGACTTCGAGGCCCAGCATGGCTGAAGCGCTGCGCGTGCTGGTGCTCAACCAGATCGCGCCGGCCGGTCTGAAGCGCCTGCCCCCCGAGCACTACCAGGTCGGCAAGGACGTGGCGCAGCCCGATGCGATCCTCGTGCGTTCGGCCGACCTGCACGCGATGGACATCCCGGCCAGCGTGAAGGCGATCGCCCGCGCCGGCGCGGGCACCAACAACATCCCCGTCAAGGCGATGAGCGCGCGCGGCGTGCCGGTGTTCAACGCACCGGGCGCCAACGCCAACGCGGTCAAGGAGCTGGTGCTGGCCGGCATGCTGATGGCCGCGCGCAACCTGCCCGGTGCGCTGCGCTTCGTGGCCACGCTCGAACCCGATGCCGCCGCCATGGACGCCCGCGTCGAGGACGGCAAGAAGGCCTTCGCCGGCATCGAGCTCGCCGGCCACACCCTGGGCATCGTCGGCCTGGGCAAGATCGGCTGCCTGGTGGCCGACGCGGCGATCAAGCTCGGCATGAACGTGCTCGGCTACGACCCGGAGATCACGGTCGACGCGGCGTGGAGCCTGCCTTCGCAGGTGCGCCGCGCCGCCAGCGTGGCCGAGGTGCTCAAGTCGAGCCACTTCGTCACCCTGCATGTGCCGCTGGTCGACGCGACGCGCCACCTCGTCAATGCCGACAACGCCGGCACCCTGCGCAACGGCGCGGTGCTGCTGAACTTCTCGCGCGAAGGCGTGGTCGACGACGCCGCGGTGCTGGCCGCGCTCGAGCGCAAGCACCTCGGCTGGTACGTCTGCGACTTCCCCCACCCCGCGCTGAACGGCCATGAGCGCGTGCTCGCGCTGCCGCACCTGGGCGCGTCCACACGCGAGGCCGAAGAGAACTGCGCCGTGATGGTGGCCGATCAGCTGCGCGACTTCCTCGAGCATGGCAATGTGGCGCGGGCCGTGAACTTCCCCGAGGTGGTGATGGCGCGCGAGTCGCGCTGGCGGATCGCGATCGCGAACGCCAACGTGCCGAACATGCTGGGCCAGATCTCGACCGCCATGGCGCAGGCCGGCCTCAACATCCACAACATGGTCAACAAGAGCCGCGGCGAGATGGCCTATACCCTGGTCGACGTCGACAGCGCGGTCGATCCGGCGGTGCTGTCCAAGCTGGCGGCGATCGACGGCGTGCTGTCGGTACGCTACCTGCCGTCGGCCTGAGAAAGTATGTATACTTGATGCATACTTTCTGAGTCAGAAAGGAGCCCGGAATGGAAGCGACCGTGGCCGAACGCGGCCAGATCACCCTGCCCAAGGCAGCACGCGACGCGCTGGGCCTGACCAAGGGCACCAAGCTCAAGATCGAGATCGAGAACGGCCGGCTGGTCCTGCGCAAGGACGTGGCGGACGCGCTGTCGCGCGTGCGCGGGCGCTTCAAGCTGCCGCCGGGCGTGACCACTGACGACGTGATGCGCGAACTGCGCGGCCGGGCACCCGGCGACCCGGTCGATCCCTGAGCCGATGATCGCGGTGGACACCTCGGTCATCGTCGACCTGCTCGGCGACGACGCCCAGGCCGAGTCGGCCGAGGCCAGCCTGCGGGCTGCGCTGTCGCACGGCCCGGTGGTCGCCTGCGAGGTGGTGGTCAGCGAGGTCGTCGCCGGCCTGGGCCGTGGCTCGCAGGTGCTCGACACGCTGGAGGAGGTCGGCATCGGCTTCTCCGCGCTCGAACTGCGCGCGGCGGCGCGCGCCGGCGAGATGCAACGCCGCTACCACGAGCGCATGCGCGCCGAAGGCCGCCACCCGCTGTCGCCGCGCACCGTGCCCGACTTCCTGATCGGGGCCCATGCCTTGCTTCAATGCACCGGCCTCATCACCCGTGACGCGGGCTTCTTCCGCGACTACTTCAAGGGACTCAAAGTCATCGTCCCGAAAGCTTCCTGACCCCATACTGAGCGAACCATGACACACGCCTTCGCCTCCACCCAGAAGACCCTCGGCAAGAAGACCCGCTACTTCTCGCTGCCCGAACTGGCCAAGCAGTTCCCGAACGTCAAGCGCATGCCGATCTCGATGCGCATCGTGCTCGAGAGCGTGCTGCGCAACTGCGACGGCCAGAAGGTGACGGCCGAGCACGTCAAGCAGCTCGCCAACTGGAAGCCGACCGCCGACCGCGTCGACGAGATCCCCTTCGTCGTCGCGCGCGTGGTGCTGCAGGACTTCACCGGCGTGCCGCTGCTCGCCGACCTGGCCGCAATGCGCAACGTGGCCAAGGACCTGGGCAAGAACCCGAAGACGATCGAGCCGCTGGTGCCGGTGGACCTGGTGGTCGACCACAGCGTGATGATCGATCACTTCGGTTCCAAGCAGGCGCTCGACCTGAACATGAAGCTCGAGTTCGAGCGCAACCAGGAGCGCTACCAGTTCATGAAGTGGGGCATGCAGGCCTTCGACACCTTCGGCGTCGTGCCCCCGGGCTTCGGCATCGTGCACCAGGTCAACCTCGAGTACCTGGCGCGCGGTGTGCACAAGAGCAAGGACGGCGTGGTCTACCCCGACTCGCTGGTCGGCACCGACAGCCACACGACGATGATCAACGGCATCGGTGTCGTCGGCTGGGGCGTCGGCGGCATCGAGGCCGAGGCCGGCATGCTCGGCCAGCCGGTGTACTTCCTGACGCCCGACGTGGTCGGTTTCGAACTCACCGGCAAGCTGCGCGAGGGCGTCACCGCCACCGACCTGGTGCTCACCGTGACCGAGATCCTGCGCAAGCACAAGGTGGTGGGCAAGTTCGTCGAGTTCTTCGGCCCGGGCACCAAGACGCTCGCGCTGCCCGACCGCGCCACCATCGCCAACATGGCGCCCGAGTACGGCGCAACGATGGGCTTCTTCCCGGTCGACGAGCGCACGATCGAGTACTTCAAGGGCACCGGCCGCACCAAGGAAGAGATCGACACCTTCGAGGCCTACTTCAAGGCCCAGGGCATGTACGGCGTCCCGATGGCCGGCGAGATCGACTACACCAGCACCGTCAAGCTCGACCTGTCGACCGTGGTGCCGAGCCTGGCCGGCCCGAAGCGCCCGCAGGACCGCATCGAGATCACGCACCTGTCGAAGAAGTTCGCCGAGCTGTTCTCCAAGCCGACGGCCGACAACGGCTTCAACCAGCCGGCCGACAAGCTGGCCAAGACCTTCAAGACCGAAAGCGGCCTGGAGATCAAGAACGGCGACGTGCTGATCGCCGCGATCACGAGTTGCACCAACACCAGCAACCCCGGCGTGCTGCTGGCCGCCGGCCTGCTGGCCAAGAAGGCGGTCGAAGCGGGCCTGAAGGTCAAGCCGCACATCAAGACCTCGCTCGCGCCGGGCTCGCGCATCGTCACCGAATACCTGACCAAGGCCGGCCTGCTGCCCTACCTCGAGAAGCTCGGCTTCGCGGTGGCGGCGTATGGCTGCACCACCTGCATCGGCAATGCGGGCGACCTGACGCCGGAACTGAACAAGCTGATCTCCGACAACGACCTGATCTGCGCCGCGGTGCTGTCGGGCAACCGCAACTTCGAAGCGCGCATCCACCCGAACCTGAAGGCCAACTTCCTGGCCAGTCCGCCACTGGTGGTGGCCTACGCGATCGCCGGCAACGTGACGCGCGACCTGATGACACAGCCGGTCGGCAAGGGCAAGGGCGGCAAGGACATCTACCTCGGCGACATCTGGCCCTCGAGCGACGAGGTCTATGCGCTGATGAAGCTGGCGATGGACCCGAAGGCCTTCCGCGAGAACTACGGCAAGGTCAAGACCAAGCCCGGCAAGCTGTGGGACGCGGTCAAGGGCAGCAAGGGCCAGGTCTACGACTGGCCCAAGAGCACCTACATCGCCAAGCCGCCGTTCTTCGATGGCTTCACGATGCAACCCAAGGCACTGGTGGCCGGCGTCCGGGGCGCCAAGGTCATGGCCTTGTTCGGCGACTCGATCACCACCGACCACATCAGTCCGGCCGGCAGCTTCAAGGAAGGCACGCCCGCGGGCCGCTTCCTGATCGCCAACAGCGTGCTGAAGGCCGACTTCAACAGCTACGGCGCGCGCCGCGGCAACCACGACGTGATGATGCGCGGCACCTTCGCCAACGTGCGCGTCAAGAACCTGATGCTGCCCGCCAAGGCCGACGGCAGCCGCGAAGAAGGCGGCTATACGCTCAAGGGCGGCCAGAAGGTCGCGATCTACGACGCCGCGATGGAGTACATCAAGGAAGGCACGCCGACCGTGGTGTTCGCGGGCGAGGAGTACGGCACCGGCTCATCGCGCGACTGGGCGGCCAAGGGCACGCAGCTGCTGGGCATCAAGGCCGTGGTGGCCAAGAGCTTCGAGCGCATCCACCGCAGCAACCTGATCGGCATGGGCGTGCTGCCGCTGCAGTTCAAGAGCGGCGACTCGTGGGAGTCGCTCGGCATCCGCGGCGACGAGACGGTGGACGTGGTGCTCGGCGCGGACATCAAGCCGCAGACCGATGCCAAGCTGATCATCACCAGGGCCGACGGGTCGAAGCGCGAAGTGACCGTCACGCTGCGCATCGACACCGCGATCGAGGTCGACTACTACAAGCACGGCGGCATCCTGCCCTTCGTGCTGCGCCAGCTGCTCGCGGCCTGACACCACCCGGTACAAGCGCTCACGAGTCCGGCGCCCCACCCCCTCGCATGCCCGGCGTGCGAGGGGGACAATGGCTGGATGGACCAGGATCCGCGCCCGTACGAGCCACCCGCCAGCGGGGTCAACCGGGCGGTGATCGCCGTGATCGCCGCCGTCGTCCTGCTTGGCGCCGGCTGGTGGTGGTGGCAGCAACGCGCCGTGGCGCCAGCGGCGCCGGCCGCGCCGGTGGCCGTCGCGCCGGTGGAGCCCGTTCCACCCACGCCACCGGCCGCCGAGCCGGTGATCCAGCATCCGATCGAGGCGAGCGCCGACGCCGGCGCCCGTACCCTGCCCGGGCTCGACCAGTCCGACCCCGCGCTGAAGGACGCCCTGACCGGCCTGCTCGGCAGCAAGGCCGTGGCGCTGTTCCTGCAGACGGACGGCCTCGTGCGCCGCGTCGTCGCCACCGTCGACAACCTCGGGCGCGCCCATGCCGCACCGCGCCTGTGGCCCGTGGTGCCGCCCGGCGGCCGCTTCGGCGTGCAGGCGGCCGGCGACCAGACGCTGGTCAC
>JALHQP010000009.1 GCA_022841885.1 Aquincola sp.
TGGCTCGCGTTCGCGGCGCCACGCGTCCTCGAGCGCCGCAGCGACGGCTGCGCTGGCGGGCGAGTCGGCCTTCATCGCCGCCACCAGCGCGTCCCGGCTCGCCCCCGGCAAGGCGGCACGCAGCCAGGCCATCAGGCGCCCGGCGGCGCGGGTGGTGGAAAGGGTCCAGCCCGTCTCGTCGTTGATCGCCACCCCGGCACGGTCGAGCAGTGCACGGGTGCGGCGCACGACGAGACGGTCCTCGGCCACCAGGGCCACCGGCAGCCGGCCCTCGTCGATGGCCTGCAGCACGGCCAGCGCGGCGGCACTGGCCTCGTCCTCGAGATCGTCGGCGCACTCGCAGCAAGGCGCCGCCAGCGACGCGGCGGCGTCGAACAGGGCGTCGCCCGGCGGGTCGCCGCTGAGGCACAGCGCCGGCTGGTCGCGAGCAGCGGCGTGGTCCAGCAGGGCCGCGATCAACGGATCTTCGCCGGCCCGCTCGACGCCGATCCAGGCGGCGGGGTCGAGCGACCACAGGCGCTCAGTGGGTGGCGGATCGGCCAACGCCGCCCACTCGAGGGCGATGCGTGCCAGCTGCCGCTCGGCGGCACCCGGGCCCTGCAGCGGCGGCAGCGCGTCGCGCAGGTCGGCCCACCAGGTCGCACGCGCAGCCGGCGCCCGCTGTTGGGCGGCGCGGGCCAGCACGTGGGCGGTGTCCACCAGGGCCGCCACCGATTCGTCGAACAGGCGCGGGTCGCGCTCGCGCCACGCCGCGAAGCCGCTCTGGCCTCGCAGCAACGCCGCGGCGCTCAACCGATCGACCACCCGGTCGCCGGTCAAGGCGCCCGCGCCGGGCGACGACGCAGGCCCCAGCCTCTCGGCCAGCGTGACCGGCGTCTCGATGCGTGGCTGCCAGCCGCCGAGGCGCGCGAAGGCCGCGCGCGCGGGCGCGAGTTGGCCGGCCTGGGGCAGCAGCAGCACGGTGTCGCGTGTGGCGAGGCCGTGCCGTGCAAGCCAATCGGAGGCGGCGGTCGCCAACGCCGGCCAGAAGCCGGGATCGACGGCGGCGTGGTCGAGCCGGTGGCGCGCTATCGCTGTCATTGGGGTCAAGCGGTCGGCACGGGCACGGCCGAATCGATGCTTGTGTCAGAATCATTGTGCCCGTGCGCAGTGCCTGCGACGGACCCGCAAAGGAAGGCCGATGAGCAGCGACACCATCAAGCACGTCACCGACGCCTCGTTCGAAGGCGACGTCCTGAAGTCCGACAAGCCGGTGCTGGTGGACTACTGGGCGGAATGGTGCGGCCCCTGCAAGATGATCGCGCCGATCCTCGACGAGCTGTCCAAGCAGTACGGCGACAAGTTGCAGATCGCCAAGATGAACGTCGACGAGAACCAGGAAGTGCCGGGCAAGTTCGGCATCCGGGGCATCCCGACCCTGATGCTGTTCAAGGGCGGCCAGCTCGCCGGCACGCTGGTGGGCGCCCATCCGAAGGCCAAGTTCGCGGCTTTCATCGACAGTCACCTATAATCCGCCGCAATGCCGGCCTGAGGGCCGGCCCCAGATTGCCACCGCGGCGCCGGACGACAGCTTCCTGAAGTACCCAGGGGCACCCGGCACACGGTTCCGGCCCCTCCCCTGACGTCCCGCCTCGAACGCGCCACCCGCGTGCTCGTCGCAGGCCCAGGGCGCGATCACCCCCTTTGCTCGGGGCCGACCACGGACGGCAGCGCTTGGCAGGCGCGCCGTCGCATCGAGGGTCCACCCTTCCCATGCATCTTTCCGAACTCAAAGCACAGCACGTCTCCGCCCTGATCAAGATGGGCGAGGAGCTGGAGATCGAGAACGTCGCCCGCCTGCGCAAGCAGGAGCTGATGTTCGCGATCATGAAGAAGCGCGCCAAGGCCGGCGAGCAGGTCTTCGGCGACGGCGTGCTCGAGGTGCTGCCCGACGGCTTCGGCTTCCTGCGCTCGATCGAGGCCAGCTACATGGCGTCGACCGACGACATCTACCTGTCGCCGAGCCAGGTGCGCCGTTTCAACCTGCACACCGGCGACATGATCGAAGGCGAGGTGCGGGTACCCAAGGACGGCGAACGCTACTTTGCGCTGGTCAAGGTGGACCGCGTCAACGGCGTGACCCCCGAGGAGAACAAGCACAAGATCATGTTCGAGAACTTGACGCCGCTGTTCCCGAAGGAACAGTTCAAGCTCGAGCGTGACGGCCTGAAGGCCGAGGAGAACATCACCAGCCGCATCATCGACCTGGTGGCGCCGATCGGCAAAGGCCAGCGCGCGCTGCTGGTGGCGCAGCCCAAGACCGGCAAGACGGTGATGATGCAGCAGCTGGCGCATGCGCTGGTGGCCAATCACCCCGACGTGCACCTGATCGTGCTGCTGGTCGACGAGCGGCCGGAAGAAGTGACCGAGATGGTGCGCACCGTGCGCGGCGAGGTCATCAGCTCGACCTTCGACGAGCCCGCAGCGCGCCACGTGCAGGTGGCCGAGATGGTGATCGAGCGCGCCAAGCGCCTGGTCGAACTCGGCAAGGACGTGATCATCCTGCTCGACTCGATCACGCGCCTGGCCCGCGCCTACAACAACGTGCTGCCTTCTTCGGGCAAGGTGCTGACCGGCGGCGTCGACGCCAACGCACTGCAGCGCCCCAAGCGTTTCTTCGGTGCGGCGCGCAACGTCGAGGAAGGTGGCTCGCTGACCATCATCGGCACCGCGCTGATCGACACCGGCTCCAAGATGGACGAGGTGATCTACGAAGAGTTCAAGGGCACCGGCAACTGCGAGATCCACCTCGACCGCCGCATGGCCGAGAAGCGCGTCTACCCGTCGATCCTGATCAACAAGAGCGGCACGCGGCGCGAGGAGCTGCTGCTCAAGCCCGAGATCCTGCAAAAGACCTGGATCTTGCGCAAACTGCTGTATCCGATGGACGAGATCGAGGCGATGGAGTTCATCCTCGACAAGATGAAGGCCTCGAAGAACAACCTCGACTTCTTCGACATGATGCGGCGTGGCGGCTGACGCCCGGTTCCGCTAGAATTCGCGTTTACCCGCAACGGGCAAGTGCGCCATGCATCCATGGCGTGGCTGCCCAAAAACCCAGCGAGAGTTCCCCATGAAAGAAGGCATCCATCCCGCCTACCGTGACGTGGTCTTCCAGGACCTGTCCAACGGTTTTCAGTTCACGACCCGTTCGACGGTCCAGACCAAGGACTCCATCAAGCTCGACGACGGCCGCGAGTTGCCGCTGTTCAAGATGGAAACCTCCAGCGAGTCGCACCCGTTCTACACCGGTACGCAGAAGAGCGTCGACAGCCTGGGCGGCCGGGTCGAGAAGTTCCGCAACAAGTTCAAGGTCGGCATCAAGAAGTGATCGGTCGCCGGACCCGCACGATCAGGGCAGCCTCGGCTGCCCTTTTTGTTGGCCGCAGTCGATGATCCGCGCGTGACTCCCATCACGCCCACTCCGGCCCTGGTGACGCAGCGCGCAGTACAGCGCCTGCCGCGCCCGGCCTTGTTGCTGTTCTGCGCGGGCTATGTGCTGCCGGGCGTGTTCGGCCGCGACCCCTGGCGCAATGCCGACCAGGCCGCCTTCGGCTACATGCTGGCGATGGCCGAGGGCCGCACCTCCTGGCTCGCGCCGACGGTGGGCGGCCTGCCGCTGGAGAACGCGCTGCTGCCGCACTGGTTGGGCGCGGGTGCGATCGCCCTGCTCTCGCCGTGGGTGGAAGCGCCGCTGGCCGCCCGCCTGCCGTTCGCTGCGCTGCTCGCGCTGGTGCTCGTGCTCACCTGGTACGCCACCTTCCAGCTCGCGCGCACCGAAGCGGCCCAACCGGTGGCCTTCGCCTTCGGCGGCGAGGCCGACCCGGTGGGCTACGCACGTGCGATGGCCGATGGCGCCCTGCTGGCCCTGATCGCCACCTTGGGTCTGCTGCAACTGGGCCACGAGACCACGCCCGAACTGGTTCAGCTCTTCGCCGCCTCGCTCGCCCTGTGGGCGTTGGCCGCCGCGCCGTTCCGGCACTGGCGCGCGCGTATCGTCGCGCTCGTGGCGTTGCCGCTGCTCGCCGCCAGCGGTGCGCCGACGATGGCCCTGTTGTTCGGGGTGGCCGGCACGGTCATCGCGGCCCGCTCGACCTATTCCGAAGGCCGAGCCTTCGCGGCGTGGATCGGCACCGCCACCCTCGCTGCGGTGCTCGTGGCCTGGCTCGGCGCCACCTGGGGCTGGCGCGTCGGGCTGGAGGCCAGCACGGCGCAGGCGCTGAAGCTGTCGCGCCTCTTCTTGTGGTTCCTCTGGCCCGCCTGGCTGCTGGCGCTGTGGACCCTGTGGCGCTGGCGCCATCACCTCGCGCGGCGCCATGTCTCGGTGCCGCTGGCGCTGGCGCTGGTGTCGCTCGTCGCCTGCGTGGCCGGCGGCGGCTTCGACCGGGCGCTGATGGTCGGCCTGCCGGCCTTCGCCGTCCTGGCCGCCTTCGCACTGCCCACGCTCAAGCGCAGCGCCACATCGGCGATCGACTGGTTCTCGGTCTTCGCTTTCAGCATCAGCGCGATCGCGATCTGGGTCATCTACGCGGCGATGGTCACGGGCGCACCAGCCAAGACCGCCGCCAACATCGCCAAGCTGGCGCCGGGCTTCGAGGGTCGCTTCGCTGCGCTGCCTTTTGCGGTGGCGGTCATGGCCACGCTGGCTTGGCTGGCCCTGGTGCGCTGGCGCACCGGGCGTCATCAGCAGGCGTTGTGGAAGAGCCTGGTGCTGCCGGCCGGCGGCGTGGCACTCGCCTGGCTGCTGCTGACCACGCTGTGGCTGCCGCTGCTCGACTACGCACGCAGCAACCGCCCCTGGGTCGCGCGCATCGCGCCCCATGTGCCCGCCGGGGCCTGCGTCGCCGCACCGGGCTACCCGCGCTCGGCCGTGGCCTCGCTCGAGCAGTACGGGCGCTGGCGCGTCGAGGCGCAGCCCGACGTGCCGTCGCGCTGCACGGTGCGGTTGCAGCAGGTTCGCCGCGGCGAAGGGCTGGCGGCGAGTGCAGGGTGGGAGATCGTCGCCCGCGTGCGCCGACCGACCGACCGCGACGAAGCGACCGTCATCCTGCGCCGCGAACGCTGACCTAGGGGTGCGTCGCGAGTGCGGCCGCGCTGCGCTGGCGCACACGCGCGGCCGGGAACACGAGGCGAAAGCGCGAGCCCCTGCCCGGTTCGCTCTCGACCTGCAGTTCGCCGCCGTGGCGCTGCACCACATGCTTGACGATCGCCAGACCGAGGCCGGTGCCGCCGGTGTCGCGCGAGCGGCTGCCGTCGACGCGGTAGAAGCGCTCGGTCAGTCGTGACAGGTGCTCGCGCGCAATGCCGATCCCGGTGTCGGCCACCTCGAACACGGCGCAGCCGTCGCCCTCGCGCAGGGACCATCGCACGTCGATCCGGCCACCGTCGGGCGTGTAACGCACGGCGTTGGACAGCAGGTTGCCCATCGCACTGGCCAGCTCGCCCTCGGCACCGGCCAGGTCCACATCTGCCGCCTTGTCCAGGTGCAGGTCGTGCCGCCCTGCCGAGAGCAGTTCGGCATCGGTCATCGCCGTGGCCAGCAAGGCATCGGCGCTGACCCAGCGATCGGCGCCGGGGCGCGGGCTGCCCTCGAGCTTGGCCAGCGTCAGCAGGTCGTCGACCAGGGTCTGGATGCGCGTGGTCTGCTGGCGCATCAGGTTCAGCACACGCGGTTGTTCGATGGTCGACAGCGGCACGCTGGCCAGGGTTTCGACGAAGCCAGCCAGCACCGTCAGCGGCGTGCGGATCTCGTGCGACACGTTGGCGACGAAGTCGCGCCGCATCGTGTCCATGCGGTCGCGCTCGGTCACGTCCTGCGACAGCACCAGTTTCAGGCCATCACCATATGAGCGCACCAGCACCGACAGCGTCGTGCGGCCCTCCGGTCCCGTGAACTCGACCGCCTCGTCGAACGCCCCGCCCTGCAGGTGTGCGACGAAAGCCGGCGCACGCAGCAGGTTGGTGAGCTTCTGCCTGCGGTCACGCTGCGGATCGAGGCCAAAGTGGTCGGCCGCTCGCGCGTTGCACCACTCGATGCAGTCACCGGCATCGAGCAGCAGCACGCCGTTTGGCGAAGCCTCGATGGCCCGAAGAAACTGGCGCAAGCGCTCGCGCTCCGCCTCGGTCTCGCGTTCGCGCAGACGCAGCGCCCGCTCGACGCGGTAGCCCACCTCGCCCCAGAAGCCGGCATCGCGCGGCGCTGGGGTCGCCTGCGCGCCTCGCAACCACTCCAGGAAGCGGGCCGCGCGCGCGGCCTCACGCAAACCAACCACCAGCACGCCCAAGAAGGCTCCGACACCTGCGCCCCAGGCAGCGGTGTTCGAGAACGATCCGATGAGCCACCCTAGCCCGGCGCCCAGCGCGAGGCCGAGCAGCGCGGCCGCCAGGCGGCCCAGCGAGAGGTTCATGACCGACTCATGCGGGCGCCATGGCCCGCGGCGCCAAGCGGTAGCCTGCACCACGTACCGTCTCGACCAGGTGCGCGCACTGCAGCGGCGTCAGGGCCTCGCGCAGGCGCTTGATGTGCACGTCGACCGTGCGCTCCTCGATAAACACATGGTCGCCCCACACACGGTCTAGCAGCTGGGCCCGGCTGTGCACGCGCTCGGGATGCGTCATCAGGAAGTGAAGCAGGCGGAACTCGGTGGGGCCGACCTTGGCCTCGAACGGCCTGCCGTCCATCACACGTGTGACGCGGCGCGTGGCCGGGTCGAGCACCAGGCCGGCCACGTCCACCGCCTCGTCCAGCGCCTGTGGCGCCTTGCGCCGCAGCACCGCGCGCACGCGCGCCAGCAGCTCCTTGGGCGAGAATGGCTTGGTGATGTAGTCGTCGGCGCCGCCATCCAGGCCGGCCAGCTTGTCGGTTTCGTCGGCGCGCGCCGTCAGCATGATGATCGGCAGCACCTTGGTGCGCGGATCGGCGCGCCAGCCCTTCGCGAGCGCGAGGCCGGACTGGCCCGGCAGCATCCAGTCGAGCAGCACCAGATCCGGCAGTACGCGGTCGACGGCGGCCAGTGCGGTGTCGGCATCGGCCGCGATGCTGACCTCGAAGCCTGCGTGGCGCAGGTTGATCGCCACCAGCTCGGCGATTGCGGGTTCGTCCTCGACCAGCAGCACGCGCGTCATCGGCATCGTCCCCTTCAGCGCACCGCGTCTTCGACGTCGGCCATCGAAGTGTGCCGCACGTCGGTGCCCTTGACGATGTAGATCACCGCTTCGGCAAGGTTCTTGGCGTGGTCGCCCACACGTTCGATCGCCTTTGCGACGAACACCAGGTCGATCGACGAGGAGATGGTGCGCGGGTCTTCCATCATGTAGGTGATCAGCTTGCGCAGCAGGCCGTCGAACTCCTGGTCGATCTGGTCATCGCCCTTCAGCACGTGCAGCGCCTGCTCGGTGTCCAGGCGAGCAAAGGCGTCGAGCGCCTTGCGCAACTGCGCGATGGCCAGGTCGGCCTCGAAGCCGAGGTCGGCCACGGGCAGGCGCAGCCGGCTCGACACGCCGGTGTTGATCAGGCGTTGCACGGTACGCGCGATCCGCGCCGCCTCGTCGCCGACGCGCTCGAGGTTGGCAATGGTCTTGCTGATCGCGATCAGCAGACGCAGGTCGCGTGCGGTGGGCTGGCGGCGCGCGATGATGGCCGAGAGATCGCGGTCGATCTCGACTTCCATCTGGTTGACGCGCTCTTCCTGCTGCAACACCTGCGTGGACGTCTCGCCGCTGAACTTGGACAGCGCATAGACCGCCTGCGCGACCTGCGACTCCACCAGCCCCCCCATCTCGAGCACGCGGTTGGAAATGCCGGCCAGCTCGGCATCGAACTGGGTCGAAAGGTGCTTGTCGGGCATGTCGTGAGCTCCCTGCCGGTCAGCCGAAGCGGCCGGTGATGTAGTCCTCGGTTTCCTTCTTCGTCGGCTTCATGAACAGCTCGCTCGTCGGTCCGAACTCGATCAGGTCACCCAGGTACATGTAGGCGGTGTAGTCCGACACGCGAGCCGCCTGCTGCATGTTGTGCGTGACGATCACCACCGTGTAGTCGGCCTTTAGCTCGTGGATCAGCTCCTCGATCTTGCCGGTCGAGATGGGGTCGAGCGCCGAGCAGGGTTCGTCGAGCAACAGCACCTCGGGCTTGATCGCGATGCCGCGCGCGATGCACAGGCGCTGCTGCTGGCCGCCTGACAGGCCCGCCCCGCTCTGGTTGAGCTTGTCCTTGACTTCGTTCCACAGCGCAGCCTTCTTGAGCGCCCACTCGACGCGCTCGTCCATTTCGACGCGCGGCAGGGTCTCGAACAGGCGCACGCCGAAGGCGATGTTGTCGTAGATCGACATCGGGAACGGCGTCGGCTTCTGGAACACCATGCCGACCTTGGCGCGGATCAACGAGATGTCCTCCTTCGAGGTCAGCAGGTTCTCGCCGTCCATCGTGATCTGACCCTCGGCGCGCTGCTCGGGGTAGAGCTCGAACATGCGGTTGAAGGTGCGCAGCAAGGTCGACTTGCCGCAGCCCGAGGGGCCGATGAAGGCGGTGACCTTGCGCTCAGGAATGTCGAGGTTGATGTTCTTCAGGGCATGGAAGCTGCCGTAGTAGAAGTTCAGGTTGCGTACCGAGAGCTTGGCCTTCTCGGTCACGCTGAGGTCCACTTTGGCGTCCATCAGGCGCTCCTTGCCGGGTCATTGTTTGTTGCGGAACAGCACGCGAGCCAGGATGTTGAGCACCAGCACACCGAAGGTGATCAGGAACACCCCGGCCCAGGCCAGCTTCTGCCAGTTCTCGTAGGGGCTCATCGCGAACTTGAAGATCGTCACCGGCAGGCTGGCCATTGGCTGTGTCAGGTCACTGGTCCAGAACTGGTTCGACAGCGCCGTGAACAACAAGGGTGCGGTCTCACCGGCGATGCGCGCCAGCGCCAGCAGGATGCCGGTGACGACGCCGGCACGCGCGGCCTTCAGCGTCACGGTCAGGATCACACGCCACTTCGGCGTGCCCAGCGCGTAGGCCGCCTCGCGCAGCGCGTTCGGTATCAGGCTCAGCATGTTCTCCGTGGTCCGGATCACCACCGGAATCACGATCAGCGCCAGCGCCAGCACACCTGCGAGGCCGGAGAAGCTCTTGACCTGTGCCACCACGACGGCATAGATGAACAGGCCGATCACGATCGACGGCGCCGACAGCAGGATGTCGTTGATGAAGCGCGTGGTCGACCCCAACCAGGTCTTCTGACCGTACTCGGCCAGATAGATACCCGCCAGGATGCCGATCGGCGTGCCCAGCGCCGTGGCCAGCAGCACCATCACCAGCGAGCCGAAGATCGCGTTGGCCAGGCCCCCCGTCTCGGCCTGCGGCGGCGGCGTCATCTCGGTGAACAGCGCGAGCGACATGCCGCCGATGCCGAGCCAGATCGTCTCGAACAGGATCCAGATCAGCCACACCAGGCCGAAAACCATCGCCGCCAGCGACAGCGTCAAAGCGATCGTGTTGACCCGCTTGCGGCGCGCGTGCATCGCCGTGCGCTGGCTGTGCAGGGCCGCCTTGGCGGCCGGCATCGGAACGGCACTCATGCGACCCTCCCCTCGCCCTTCTTGAGCTGCGACAGCAGCAGCTTGGACAGCGCCAGCACCACGAAGGTGATGAAGAACAGCACCAACCCCAGGTAGATCAACGAGGCCTGGTGCAACCCTTCGTTGGCCTCGGCGAACTCGTTGGCCAGCGCTGAGGTGATGCTGTTGGCCGCCTCGAACAGCGACAGCGAATTGAGCTGGTTGAAGTTGCCGATGACGAAGGTCACGGCCATCGTCTCGCCCAGTGCACGGCCGAGGCCGAGCATGATGCCGCCGATCACGCCGGTCTTGGTGTACGGCAACACCACCTTCCAGGTGACCTCCCAGGTGGTGGAGCCGAGCGCGTAGGCGGACTCCTTGAGCATGGGCGGGGTGACCTCGAACACGTCGCGCATCACCGCGGCGATGAACGGGATCACCATGATCGCCAGGATGATGCCGGCCGACAGCAGCCCGATGCCCACCGGCGGCCCGGAGAACAGCGTGCCCAGCAGCGGCACGTTGCCGAACGCGCCCTGCAGCGGCTGCTGCACCCAGGTCGACAGGATCGGCGCGAACACGAGCAGGCCCCACATGCCGTAGACGATGGAGGGGACGGCCGCGAGCAGTTCGATCGCCGTGCCGAGCGGCCGCCGCAACCAGGACGGCGACAGTTCGGTCAGGAACAGGGCGATGCCGAAGCTGACCGGCACCGCAATCAGCAGCGCGATGAAGGAGGTCATCAGCGTGCCGTAGATCATCACCAGGCCACCGAACTTCTCCTGCACCGGGTCCCACTCGGCGCTCGTCAGGAAGCCGAGCCCGAACGTCTGGATGGCCGGGGCCGCGCCGATGACCAACGAAATGATGATCCCGACCAGCAGCGCCAGCGTGAGCCAGGCCGCGCCATGGGTCAGAACCGAGAAGACGGTGTCGGCCCAGGGCAGGGTCTGCCGCCGGGACGGTGACCCGTTCTTCGGTTCCGATCGCGTCATGTTCTTGTCGTCGGAGTACGGGGAGGCAGGCAGTGTAGCGGCCACGTTGCGGGCTCCTGTCGAACGGAGCAGGGCGCACGCCTCGCGGCGCGACCCGCCCTGTGGTCTGCCCCGACGCTCCTCGGCGTCGGAACAGGTGGTCGGCCGCGCCGATTACTTGTAGGCGATCGGCTTGCCCGACGCGTCCTTGATGTTGTCGGCCCACTGCTTGCGAACCAGCGCCTTCACCGAGTCCGGCATCGGCACGTAGTCCAGATCCGAAGCCATCTTGTCGCCGCTGGCATAGGCCCAGTCGAAGAACTTGAGCGCGTTGGCAGCGCTCTGCGGCTTGTCCTGGGTCTTGTACATCAGGATGAAGGTGGCACCGCTGATCGGCCAAGTGTCCTTGCCCGGCTGCTCGGTCAGCACCTGGTAGAAGCTCTTATCCCACTGCGCACCGGCCGCCGCCGCCTTGAAGTTGTCCTCGTCCGGGGCTGCGAAGTTGCCGTCCTTGTTCTTCAGCAGCACGTACGACATCTTGTTCTGCTTGGCGTAGGCGTACTCGACGTAGCCGATCGAGTTGGGCAGGCGCTGCACGAAGGCCGAGACGCCTTCGTTGCCCTTGCCGCCGGCACCGGTGGGCCAGTTGACTGCCGTGCCCTCACCGACCTTGTCCTTCCACTCGGCGTTCACCTTCGACAGGTAGTTGGTGAACAGGAAGGAGGTGCCCGAGCCGTCGGCGCGGCGCACCGGCGAAATGGCCGCGTCGGGCAGCTTGACACCGGGGTTCAGCGCCGTCAGCGCCGGGTCGTTCCACTTCGTGATCTTGCCGAGGTAGATGTCACCCAGCACCTGGCCGGTCATCTTGATCTGCCCGGGGGCGATGCCCTGGATGTTGACCACGGGCACGACGCCACCGATCACGGTGGGGAACTGGATCATGCCGTCCTTGGCGAGTTCGTCGTCCTTCAGGGGCGCATCGGAGGCGCCGAAGTCGACGGTCTTGGCCTTGATCTGCTTGATGCCGCCGCCCGAACCGATCGACTGGTAGTTGAGGCGGGCGCCCGTGGCCTTGTTGTAGGCGTCAGCCCACTTGGCATAGACAGGGGCCGGGAAAGAGGCACCGGCACCCGTGATGTCTTGGGCCTGAGCGAGGCCGCTGGCAGCCAGACCGAACACGGCGGCGGCAATCAGGGAGCGGTAGGGAGTGGCGAGGCGCATGGTCGTGCCTTTCGTGGAGTAGGTCATCGATAAGTGCACTCTAGGCACCGTAGATGACATCCCCGTGACAAGCGGATGCACGCCAGAAGGTGCCGCGCCAATGTCACGTCACTGTCACAACCGCACACTTGGCCGCCTCGAGCCCGCGCGGTCGAGGCGCCGCGCTACCCCGCTCAGCCGCAGGCCGCGGCAATGCGCTCGGCGGCCCGGCGCGCCTGGGCCGCGTCGCGAGCCTCGACCATCACGCGCAGCACCGGCTCGGTGCCCGAGGCGCGGATCAGCACGCGGCCCCTGCCGTCGAGTTCGCGCTCGACGGCGGACTGCGCCTCGGCGAGCGGCTGACTGGTGCGCCAGTCCTTGCCCGGCGCGATGCGCACGTTGATCAGGGTCTGCGGAAACAGCTCGACGCCGTCCAGCAGCGCGGCCAGCGGCTTGCCACTGCGGCGCACCGCCTCCAGCACCTGCAAGGCGCTGACGATGCCGTCGCCGGTGGTGTGCTTGTCCAGCGCCAGCAGGTGGCCCGAACCCTCGCCGCCCAGCACCCAGCCGCGCGCATTGAGCTCCTCGAGCACGTAGCGGTCGCCGACCTTGGCACGCACGAACGGCACGCCGCGCGCGCGCAGCGCCAGTTCGACGGCCATGTTGGTCATCAGCGTGCCGACCGCGCCGGGCACCTCCTCGCCGCGCAGCAGGCGGTCGGCCACCATCACGTACAGCAACTCGTCGCCGTTGTAGAGGCGGCCGGCGGCGTCGACGATCTGCAGGCGGTCGGCGTCGCCGTCGAGCGCGATGCCGTAATCGGCCCGGTGCGCGGCCACGGCCTGGACCAGGGCCTGCGGCGCGGTCGCGCCGACGCCGGCGTTGATGTTCAGGCCGTCGGGCGCGCAGCCGATCTTCACCACCTCGGCGCCGAGTTCGTGGAACACGTCGGGCGCCACGTGGTAGGCCGCGCCGTGCGCGGCGTCGACCACCAGCTTCATGCCCTTGAGCGACAGGTCGCCTGCAAAGCTGCTCTTGCAGAACTCGACGTAGCGCCCGCTCGCGTCGTCGACGCGGCGCGCCTTGCCGATGCTGGTGGAGTCGGCCCAGGCCGGCGCCTCGTCGAGCGCAGCCTCGACCGCCAACTCCCAGGCGTCGGGCAGCTTCTCGCCCGAGGCCGAGAAGAACTTGATGCCGTTGTCGTTGAACGGGTTGTGCGAGGCGCTGATCACCACGCCCAGGTCCAGGCGCAGCGCGCGTGTCAGGTAGGCCACGCCCGGCGTGGGCAGCGGGCCCGACAGCAGCACGTCGACGCCGGCCGACGCGAACCCGGCCTCGAGCGCCGACTCGATCATGTAGCCCGAGATGCGCGTGTCCTTGCCGATCAGCACGGCCGGCCGCTTCGCATCGCGGCGCAGCACGCGGCCGACCGCATGGCCCAGGCGCAGCATGAAGTCGGGCGTGATCGGGCTCTGGCCCACCGTGCCGCGGATGCCGTCGGTGCCGAAGTAGCGTCGCTGGCTCATCGTGTTGTCCTCTCGTCGTTCGGATTCACCGCGCACCACAGCTTCACCGCATCCACCGTCGCGGCCACATCGTGCACGCGCACGATGCGCGCGCCGCGCCCGACCGCCATCAGCGCAGCCGCCACGCTGACCGCCTGCCGCTCACCGACCGGCCGGCCCGTCACCGTGCCCAGCGTCGACTTGCGCGACCAGCCCACCAGCAGCGGACGGCCGAGCGCCAGCAGATCGCGCTGCCGCGCCAGCAGGGCGAGATTGTGCGCGACGGTCTTGCCGAAGCCGATCCCCGGGTCGAGCGCGATCCGTGCGGCGTCGATGCCCGCGGCCAACGCGGCATCCCTTCGCGTCGCGAGGAAGGCCGCCACCTCGGCCACCACGTCGTCGTAGTGCGGCGCAGCCTGCATCGCGCCCGGCTCGCCCTGCATGTGCATCAGGCAGGCGCCGGCGCTCGGATGCGCCGCCACGGCCTCGAGCGCGCCGGGCCGCCGCAAGGCCCGCACGTCGTTGACGATGTCGACCCCGAGATCGAGCGCCACCCGCATCACGGCCGGCTGGCTGGTGTCCACGGAGACCGGCACGCCGAGCGTGACCGCGTGGCGCAGCACCGGCAGCACACGCGCCAACTCCTCGTCGGCCGACGGGGTACGCGCGCCAGGCCGTGTCGACTCGCCGCCGATGTCCAGCAGGTCGGCGCCTTCGCTCAGCAGGGTCTCGCAATGGTCGATCGCCGCCGCGGCGTCGCGCCCGCCGTCGGAGAACGAATCCGGCGTCACGTTGACGATGCCCATCACGCGCGGGCGCCCGAGGTCGATGGCGAAGCGCGCGGTTTGCCAGAGGTTCATCGGCGGCGTTTCAAAGCAAAACGGGGCCGAGGCCCCGTTCTCCGGCGTTCGCGACGGCCCTCACGCGGCGGTGGTCGCCGCGCCGCCCACGGCCGGTGCGGTACCGCTGCCGGACGACGGCGGCGCGCTGCCGCTCCAGTCCTTCGGTGCACGCGGCGGACGGCCCTGCATGATGTCCTCGATCTGCTCGCCGTCGATGGTCTCCCACTCGAGCAGCGCCTTGGCCATCGCGTGCATCTTGTCGGCGTTGTCCTCGATCAGCTTGCGGGCGATGCCGTACTGCTCGTCGATGATGCGGCGCACTTCGGTATCGACCCGGCGCATCGTCTCTTCGCTGATGTTGGTGGTCTTGGTGACCGAGCGGCCGAGGAAGACCTCGCCCTCGTTTTCGGCGTAGACCATCGGCCCCAGCGCGTCGCTCATGCCGTAGCGCATGACCATGTCGCGTGCCATCTGGGTCGCACGCTCGAAGTCGTTGCTGGCGCCGGTGGTCATCTGGCCCATGAACACCTCTTCGGCGATGCGGCCGCCGAACAGCATCGAGATGCGGTTGAGCATCTGGACCTTGTCGATGCTGTAGCGGTCCTTTTCGGGCAGCGACACCGTGACACCGAGCGCACCGCCGCGCGGGATGATCGTCACCTTGTGCACCGGGTCGAGCTTGGGCAGCATCTTGCCGATCAGCGCGTGGCCCGACTCGTGGTACGCGGTGTTGCGGCGCTCGTCCTCGTCCATGACCATCGATTTGCGCTCGGCGCCCATCATGATCTTGTCCTTGGCCTTCTCGAAGTCCTGCATCTCCACCACACGGCCATTGCGCCGCGCCGCGAACAGCGCCGCCTCGTTGACCAGGTTGGCCAGGTCGGCCCCAGAGAAGCCCGGCGTGCCGCGCGCCAGGATGTCGGCGCGGATGTCCTGGCCCACCGGCACCTTGCGCATGTGCACGTTGAGGATCTGCTCGCGGCCGCGGATGTCGGGCAGCGTCACGTACACCTGACGGTCGAAGCGGCCCGGGCGCAGCAGCGCCGGGTCGAGGATGTCGGGCCGATTGGTCGCCGCCATCACGATGACACCGAGGTTGGTGTCGAAGCCGTCCATTTCGACCAGCATCTGGTTCAGCGTCTGCTCGCGCTCGTCGTTGCCGCCGCCCAGGCCGGCGCCACGATGGCGGCCGACGGCGTCGATCTCGTCGATGAAGATGATGCAAGGCGCGCTCTTCTTGGCCTGCTCGAACATGTCGCGCACTCGGGCCGCACCGACGCCGACGAACATCTCGACGAAGTCGGAGCCGGAGATCGTGAAGAACGGCACCTTGGCCTCGCCGGCGATGGCCTTGGCCAGCAGCGTCTTGCCGGTGCCCGGGGGGCCCACCAGCAGCACGCCGCGCGGGATGCGCCCGCCGAGCTTCTGGAACTTCTGCGGGTCTTTCAGGAAGTCGACCAGCTCCTTGACCTCCTCCTTGGCCTCGTCGCAGCCGGCGACGTCGGCGAAGGTGGTGGTGTTGTTGGCCTCGTCGAGCATGCGCGCTTTCGACTTGCCGAAGCTGAAGGCGCCGCCCTTGCCGCCGCCCTGCATCTGGCGCATGAAGTAGATCCACACGCCGATCAGCAGCAGGAACGGGCCCCAGCTGATCAGGATGGTCATCAGCAGCGAGGGCTCTTCGTCGGGTTTGCCGGCGACCGCGACGCCGTACTTCATCAGGTCGCCGACCATCCACAGGTCACCGGGCGAGGCGATCGTGTAACCCTGGCCGTCGTTCGGCGTGACCTTCAGGTTGCGGCCCTGGACCTCGACACGCTTGATCTTGCCAGCGCGCGCATCGTCCATGAACTGCGTGTAGGTGATCGACTCGACCGGTCGGGTCTTGTCGAGCTGCTTGAAGACCGTGAACAGGACCAGTGCAATCACCAGCCAGACAGCAATCTTCGAGAACCATTGATTGTTCACCGCGGCTCCTTACGCCGTTGCCCCACGCGAACTGCGCGCCGGGTCCAGATGGTGCCGATTCTAGTCGCGTCAAGAGCGGGGCCGCGCGGCAGGATTCGAGGCCAAACCCGCGTCAGATCAAGCTTTTTTCAGACCGATCCCGACGATGAAAGTTTCCGATGAGCGGTCGCGGCTGGCCTTGGGCTTGATTGGCTTGACGACGCGGAAGGTTTGCTTGAACAGCTGGACCAGCTGGCTGTAGCCGCTGCCGTGAAAGACCTTGACCACCAGGACCCCGTCGGGCTTGAGGTGGCGCAGCGAGAAGTCCAGCGCCAGCTCGACCAGGTGGGCGATGCGCGCCGAGTCGGCGCTCTCGATGCCCGACAGGTTGGGCGCCATGTCCGACACCACCAGATCGACCGGCTGGCCCGCGAGCGCCGCCTCCAGCTCGGCGACCACGGCATCTTCGCGGAAGTCGCCCTGGATGAACTGCACGCCTTCGATCGGCTCGAAGGGCAGCAGGTCCAGCGCGATGATCCTGCCGTCGAGTTCGCCCACGGCCGCGCCACCTGCACCGGCCGACCTGGGCGCGAAGCGCCGCCGCAGGTACTGGCTCCAGGCGCCCGGCACGGCCCCCAGGTCGACGACCACCTGGCCCGGCCTGATCAGGCCCAGGGCCTCGTCGATCTCCTTGAGCTTGTAGGCCGCGCGAGCGCGGTAGCCCTCGCGCTGCGCCAGCTTCACATAGGGGTCGTTGACATGGTCGTTCAGCCACGCCTTGTTGACCTTCTTGCTTTTGGTCTTGACTTTCATTGCCCGTCGATAATGCCCGAATGCCTGCCCTCACCCTGACCGCCGCCCAGCGTCGCGAGCACCGCGCCGCCTCGCATCATCTCGATCCCGTCGTCGCCGTCGGCGGCGAGGGGCTGACCGACGCGGTGCGCAAGGAGACCGACGCCGCGCTCAAGGCCCATGGCCTGATCAAGGTACGCGTCTTCAGCGACGACCGTGCCGCGCGCGACGCCATGCTGGCCGAGCTGGCCGACACACTCAACGCCGCACCAGTGCAGCACATCGGCAAGCTGCTTGTGCTGTGGCGCCCGATCCCGCCCAAACCCAAGGCCGAGCGAGAGGACCGCGGTGCGGCGCCCAAGGTCGTGAAGATCCTCAAGTTCAGCAAGAGCGGCAACCACCGACCCCAGGTCAAGAAGCTCACGGTGCGTGGCAACGAGCGCCTGACCGCCGGCGGCCTGGTCAAGCGCGCGAAGAAGCGGCCGGCCCAGACCAGCGCCAAGAAGAAGGCCCTGCAGACCTAGCGCCTCAGACGTAGCGGACGTCGATGATCTCGTAGCTCTTGCTGCCGCCGGGGGCGTCGTACTCGGCCATGTCGCCGGCCTCCTTGCCGATCATCGAGCGCGCGATCGGCGAGCTGATCGAGATCAGGCCCAGCTTCAGGTCGGCCTCGTCGTCGCCGACGATCTGGTAGGTGACCCTGGCGCCGCTGTCCTCGTCCTCGAGGTCGACCGTGGCGCCGAACACCACGCGGCCACCGGCGTCGAGCGCCGATGGGTCGATGACCTGCGCCGCCGCGAGCTTGGATTCCAGCTCGAGGATGCGACCCTCGATGAAGCCCTGCTTGTCCTTGGCCGCCTCGTACTCGGCGTTCTCCGACAGGTCGCCCTGCGCGCGCGCCTCGGCAATGGCCTGGATCACGGCATGGCGCTCGACGGACTTCAGGCGCTGCAGTTCGGCCTTGAGCTTTTCCGCGCCGCGCACGGTGAGGGGAACGGTAGCCATGGCAGTGGTTGGGGAGGTCTCTGAAACAGCGCCGCCGCCGAGGCCAAGCCCCGGCGGCGGTGGAATAGGCCTAATTCTACCGGGGAAGCTGCGCGTGCAGTTCCTGCAGCGAGGCCACGCCGAAGTCGGCCTGATGCTTCAGCGCCTCGGTGGCGGCCTCGCAGCCGGCCATCGTGGTGTAGTAGGTGACCCGGTTGGCGATCGCGGCGGTGCGGATGTAGCGCGAGTCGGCGATCGCCGTGCGTGTTTCGTCCACCGTGGTGAACACGAGCTGGATGTCGCCGGCCTTGATCATGTCGGCGATGTGCGGGCGGCCGTCCTTGATCTTGTTGACCACACGCACCGGCACGCCGGCCGCGTCGATCGCCGCGGCCGTGCCCTTGGTGGCCACGACCGAGAAGCCGAGGTCATGCAGGTCCGACGCCACCTTGGCCGCGCGGTCACGGTCATGGTGCTTCACCGTGATCACCACGGTGCCCTTGGTCGGCAGGCGCGAACCGGCGCCGAGCTGGCTCTTGAGCATGGCCTCGCCGAAGGTGAAACCCACGCCCATCACCTCGCCGGTCGAGCGCATCTCGGGGCCGAGAATCGGGTCGACGCCCGGGAACTTGTTGAACGGGAAGACGGCTTCCTTGATGCTGAAGTAAGGCGGAATCACCTCGCCCTTGACACCCTTCTGGCTCTTCAGCGACGCGCCGGCCATGCAGCGGGCGGCGATCTTGGCCAGCGGCTGCCCGGTCGCCTTGCTGACGAAGGGCACCGTGCGCGACGCGCGCGGATTGACCTCCAGCACGTAGACCACCGCCTCGTCGCCCTCGCCCTGGATCGCGAACTGCACGTTCATCAGGCCTACGACCTTCAGGGCCTTGGCCATCAGCGTGGTCTGGCGGCGCAACTCATCCTGCAGCGCGGGCGACAGCGAGTACGGCGGCAGCGAGCAGGCCGAGTCGCCCGAATGCACACCGGCTTGTTCGACGTGCTCCATGATGCCGCCGATCATGACTTCGACACCGTCACTGATGCAGTCGACATCGACCTCGATCGCGTCGTCGAGGAAGCGGTCGAGCAGCACCGGGCTCTTCTCGGACACGC
Organism: Aquincola sp.; assembly: GCA_022841885.1. Classification (GTDB taxonomy): domain Bacteria; phylum Pseudomonadota; class Gammaproteobacteria; order Burkholderiales; family Burkholderiaceae_C; genus CADEEN01. Next base: position 18,931 of record JALHQP010000009.1, read on the forward strand.
GAACCGCCTCGCGCATATAGCGCTCGAGGTCCTTGTCGCCGTGCACGATCTCCATCGCGCGGCCGCCGAGCACGTAGCTGGGCCGTACCACCAGCGGGTAGCCGATCTCCTGCGCCAGCTGCAGCGCCGCCTCTTCGGTGCGCGCGGTGCGGTTGGGCGGCTGCTTCAGGCCCAGCTGGTGCAGCAGCTTCTGGAAACGCTCGCGATCCTCGGCGATGTCGATGCTGTCGGGCGTGGTGCCGATGATCGGCACGCCGGCACGCTCCAGGTCGAGCGCCAGCTTGAGCGGCGTCTGGCCGCCGTACTGCACGATCACACCGGCCGGCTGCTCCTTGGCCACGATCTCGAGCACGTCTTCCAGCGTCACCGGCTCGAAATAGAGGCGATCGCTGGTGTCGTAGTCGGTCGACACGGTCTCCGGGTTGCAGTTGACCATGATGGTCTCGTACCCGTCCTCGCGCATCGCCAGCGCCGCATGCACGCAGCAGTAGTCGAACTCGATGCCCTGGCCGATGCGGTTCGGGCCGCCGCCGAGCACCATGATCTTCTTCTTCGCAGTCGGATCGGCTTCGCACTCCTCGTCGTAGGTCGAGTACATGTAGGCCGTCTGCGTCGAGAACTCGGCCGCGCAGGTGTCCACGCGTTTGTAGACCGGGCGCACGCCCAGCGCGTGGCGCTTCTCGCGCACTGCATGCTGGTGCGTGCCGAGCAACTTGGCCAGGCGACGGTCGGAGAAGCCCTTGCGCTTGAGGAAGCGCAGTTCGTCGGCGCTCAGGCGGTCCACCGTGCGGCCGGCCAGCGACTTCTCGACACCGATGATCTGCTCGATCTGGGCCAGGAACCAGGGGTCGATGCGCGTTTCCTCAAACACCTCGTCGAGCGACATGCCGATTCGGAACGCGTCGCCGACGTAGAGGATGCGGTCCGGCCCGGCATTGCCGATCGCCTCGACGATCTCTTCGCGGTCGGTCTCGACTTCGGACAGGCCGTCGATGCCGGTTTCCAGGCCGCGCAGCGCCTTCTGGAAGCTCTCCTGGAAGGTGCGGCCCATCGCCATCACCTCGCCCACCGACTTCATCTGCGTCGTCAGGTGCGGGTCGGCCTCGCGGAACTTCTCGAATGCGAAGCGCGGGATCTTGGTGACCACGTAGTCGATGCTCGGCTCGAAGCTCGCCGGCGTCGCGCCACCGGTGATGTCGTTGCGCAGTTCGTCGAGCGTGTAGCCCACGGCCAGCTTGGCGGCCACCTTGGCGATCGGGAACCCCGTGGCCTTGGACGCGAGTGCCGAGGAGCGCGACACGCGCGGGTTCATCTCGATCACGATCATCCGGCCGTTGTCCGGGTTGATCGCGAACTGCACGTTCGAGCCGCCGGTGTCGACGCCGATCTCGCGCAGGATCGCGATCGACGCGTTGCGCATCAGCTGGTATTCCTTGTCGGTCAGCGTCTGCGCCGGCGCGACGGTTATCGAGTCGCCGGTGTGGATGCCCATCGGGTCCAGGTTCTCGATCGAGCAGATGATGATGCAGTTGTCCGCACGGTCGCGGACCACTTCCATCTCGAACTCCTTCCAGCCGATCAGCGACTCCTCGATCAGCAGTTCCTTGGTCGGCGACAGGTCGAGCCCGCGCTTGCAGATCTCCTCGAACTCCTCCGGGTTGTAGGCGATGCCGCCGCCGGTGCCACCGAGCGTGAAGCTCGGGCGGATGACCATCGGGAAACCCGCGCCGCCGACGTCTGCCTGGATGCGCTTCTGCACCGCCCAGGCTTCCTCCAGCGTGTGCGCGATGCCGCTCTTGGCCGAGTCCAGGCCGATCGAGGTCATTGCCTGCTTGAACTTCAGACGGTCCTCGGCCTTCTCGATCGCCTTCTCGCTGGCACCGATCATCTCGACGCCGTACTTCGCGAGCACGCCCTGCTTGTGCAGGTCGAGTGCGCAGTTCAGTGCGGTCTGGCCGCCCATCGTCGGCAGCAGCGCGTCGGGCCGCTCCTTGGCGATGATCTTCTCGACCACGCGTGAGGTGATCGGTTCGATGTAGGTCGCGTCCGCCATGCCCGGGTCGGTCATGATCGTCGCCGGGTTGCTGTTGACGAGGATGACGCGGTAGCCCTCCTCGCGCAGCGCCTTGCAGGCCTGGGCGCCCGAGTAGTCGAATTCGCAGGCCTGGCCGATGACGATCGGGCCCGCACCGATGATCAGGATGCTCTTGAGGTCTTGACGCTTGGGCATGGCGACTAGGAATCGTGAAGTGGGAGCAGGCCGGCCGCATGGAGCTGCCGTAGCATGGGTTTCTGAGCGTGCGCACGCACGATCGATGAGACGTGGTCGAGACCTCGCCGCGCTTCCTGGTGCCGGGCCGCGGCCGCCAGCGCCAGGGCGTGGTCCGCCGTGGCCATTGCCAACGCGGTCCAGACGGCCGGCTGCTGATGCCACGCGAGAAATGCGCCGACGGCCTGGCTCAAGGTCTGCACCGCCTGCGCTTCGCCGCGCCGACGTTGGCAAAGGCCGTGCGCCCAATGCACGAAGCCATCGCCATGCGGTGGTAGCAAAGAGGCGTCCAATGCGCCAAGCAGCGCCGTCGCGCGCTCGACATCACCGAAGCGCGCGTGCGCCAGAGCCGTGTCGAGCTGGCGCGACGGTTCTGCCGGAGCGGCAGCCAGCGCCTCCTCCATGAGACGAACGAAACCCGCCTCGTCGCCGGCCGCGTGGTAGACCGACGCAATGCGGTTCTCGAACATGCCGTGTTGCTCGACGAGCCGCGCACGCCAAGGCTCGAGCGTCCTCAAGGCTTGCTCGAGCTGACCCTGCCGGGCCAGCAAGCAGCCCACTCGAATGTCGAGGTCAAACGCCATGACCGGCTTGTCGGCGGACACGGAGCGTAGTTGTTCGATCAAGGCGCTCGCCTCGTCCCAGCGGCCTACGGAATAGGCTTCGATCATGCGCAAGTAGCGATCAGTGTGTCGAAAGCCCCAGACCGTCAGCGCGAACGGCAGTGCCAGCCCGATCCCCCCGGCCGCAACCCACCAGAAGCTGCCGCTGTACCAGCCGTACCCGATCAGGGCCGCGTCGACCAGCATCCAAAACCAGTGCCGGCGTACCACTTCGGCTATCAACGGGCGCAACCCCGGCGCTTGCATCACCTTCAACCTCAAACGCGCCAGCGCCTGAAGGTGCTTCTCGGACAGGCCGCGAAGTTCAGCGGCGTTTGAGCGCGCAATCGACAGGTCCTCGTGCAAGACCACATCGCGAAGCCCTCGCCCCAGCAGTTGCTCGCGCGCGGCCGCCAGGCTGTCGGCGTCCACATAGCCTTCGAGCCTCTGGCCGTCGGCAGCGGTTGCGGAATAGAGCAGCTTGGGCATCGGAGGGATCAGCGCGCCTGCATGAGCGAGACGAACCGATCGAAAAGGTAGGCGATGTCGTGCGGGCCAGGGCTCGCCTCCGGGTGGCCCTGGAAACAGAACGCCGGCTTGTCGGTGCGCGCGAGCCCCTGCAGCGTGCCGTCGAACAGGCTGACGTGCGTCGGCCGCAGGTTGCTGCCGAGCGTCTTCTCGTCGACCGCGAAGCCGTGGTTCTGGCTCGTGATGCTGACGCGGCCGGTGTCGAGATCCTTCACAGGGTGGTTGGCGCCGTGGTGGCCGAACTTCATCTTGAAGGTCTTGGCGCCCGACGCCAGGGCCAGGATCTGGTGCCCGAGGCAGATGCCCAAGGTCGGCACACCACGGTCGATGATCGTTCGCGTGGCGGCGATCGCGTAGTCGCAAGGTTCGGGGTCGCCCGGGCCGTTGCTGAGGAACACACCATCGGGCTTCAGTGCCAGCACCTCGGCCGCACCCGTCTGCGCCGGCACCACCGTGATGCGGCAGCCGCGCGAGGCGAGCATGCGCAGGATGTTGCGCTTGACGCCGAAGTCATACGCCACGACATGGAAGCGTCCGGCGGACTGCGCACCGTAGCCGGCACCGAGCGCCCACTCGGTCTCGGTCCATTCGTACGGTGCGTCAGCGGACACCACCTTCGCCAGGTCCAGCCCGGCCATGTTCGGCGCCGCGCGCGCGGCGGCCAGCGCTTCGTCGATCTGCGCCTGACCGACCGACGTGCCGGCCGCGAAGGCCAGGATGGCGCCGTTCTGCGCGCCCTTGCTGCGCAGCAGGCGCGTCAGCTTGCGCGTGTCGATGTCGGCGATCGCCACCGTGCCCTCGCGCACGAGGTAGTCCGACAGCGTGAGCCCGGCACGGAAGTTGGACACCCGCACCGGCAGGTCCTTGATCACCAGGCCGGCCGCGAACACCTTGCGCGACTCGACGTCCTCGGGGTTGACGCCGTAGTTGCCGATGTGCGGATACGTCAGCGTGACGATCTGCTGGCAGTAACTCGGGTCGGTCAGGATTTCCTGGTAACCGGTGAGCGCGGTGTTGAACACCACCTCGCCGACGGTGCGACCGGTGGCGCCAATCGAGGTGCCGTGAAAGACCGTGCCGTCAGCGAGGGCGAGCACGGCAGGGGGCAGGACGGGCAGCAAATCAGGCTCCGGGGCGAAGCGCGCCCGGTTTCTCCACCACCGCCCCGATGTCGAGGCGGCGGATTGCTGGACCGTCTTGGGGTGCTGGAAAACCGGGTGCGCGGGGCTGGCAAAAAAGCCAGCGAGTATAGCCGGGTGCCCCTGCGCACCGACACCCTACATCCCAAGGGCCGCGATGCCCGCACGCGCGATCTGTGCGTCCTCGGTCGACTTCACACCGCTCACCCCCACCGCGCCGATGCAATGGCCTTGCACCATCACCGGCACGCCGCCTTCGAGCATGCCTTCGATCGCGGGCGCACTCAGGAAGGCCGTGCGGCCGCCATTGATGATCTCTTCGTAGACCTTGGACTCGCGGCGCCCAAGCGCCGCAGTGTGCGCCTTGGCCGGCGCAATGTGCGCGGACACCGGCGGTGCACCGTCGAGCCGCTGCAACCACAGCAGATGCCCGCCGTCGTCGACCACGGCGATCGTCACGCCCCATTGGTGGGCCCGGGCCTCGGCTTCGGCCGCGGCCGCGATGCGCCGGGCGTCGTCGTGGGTCAGATACGGCTTCGATTGCAGCGCCATCGCTCCTCCGGATTCGGCAAGGGCTGCACTGTACGGCCGTCACGCCACGCGATTGCCTGCCGTGAATTGCGGTCATTCCTGACTGCCAAGGTAGGGAACTAGAATCCGCTGTGCAGGCTCATAGCTTGCGTCACTTCACAGATGGAGGCTTGTGACATGAATGACCGCCTGCAACCCGTCTACGCCGGCCCGGCTGGCTCCGGCGCGCTGACCGGCGAACGCAACCGCGTCCTGCGCAACACCTATTGGCTGCTGGCCCTGTCGCTGGTGCCGACGGTGCTCGGGGCCTGGGTCGGCGTGACCACCGGCGTGATGGCCCGCATGGGCATGGGCCTGTCCACCGTGATCTTTCTGGTGGGTGCGTTCGGCCTGATGTTCGCAATCGAGAAGTTCAAGAACTCCGGCACCGGCGTCGCGCTGCTGCTGGGCTTCACCTTCTTCATGGGCCTGATGCTGTCGCGCCTGATCGGGGCGGTGCTCGGCTTCTCCAACGGCTCGTCGCTGATCATGATGGCCTTCGGCGGCACCGCGGCCGTGTTCTTCGCGATGGCGAGCCTGGCCACGGTGATCAAGCGCGACCTGTCGAACATGGGCAAGTTCCTGTTCGTCGGCGCGATCATGTTGCTCGTCGCCGGCCTGATCAACCTGTTCGTGCAGTCGAGCGCGCTGATGATCACGCTGTCGGTCATCGCGATCGGCCTGTTCTCGGCCTTCATGCTGTACGACCTGAAGCGCGTGATCGACGGCGGCGAGACGAACTACGTCAGCGCCACGCTGGCGATCTACCTGGACGTCTACAACGTGTTCCAGAGCCTGCTCGCGCTGCTGGGCATCTTCGGCGGCGAACGAGAGTAATACGACGCTTCGCTGAGTCGACAAGGCCCCTCGGGGCCTTGTTCTTTTAGCGACGGTCAAAAACCGCGATCGACTCCACGTGTGCCGTGTGCGGGAACATGTTGACGGCGCCCGCGGCCGTGCAGCGATAGCCCGCCTGGTGCACCAGCAGGCCGGCGTCGCGCGCCAGCGTCGACGGGTTGCAACTGACGTAGACGATGCGCGCCGGCGGCGTCCAGCCGCTGCCTGACTGCACCAGTTCGGCCGCCGCCTTGGCCAGCGCAAAGGCCCCTTCGCGCGGTGGATCGACCAGCCACTTGTCGGTCTGGCCGTCGGCAGCGAGCGCGTCGGGCGTCAGTTCGAACAGATCGCGCGTCGCGAACGTTGCCGACAGCCCGTTGTAGCGTGCGTTCTCCTGTGCGCGCTGCACCAGCGTCTCGCTGCCTTCGATGCCCAGCACCTCGCGCGCGCGCGTCGCCAGCGGCAGCGTGAAGTTGCCCAGGCCGCAGAACCAGTCGATCACCCGTTCGTGCCGCTGTACGTCCAGCAGGTTCACCGCACGCTGCACCAGCACGCGGTTGATCTGCGGGTTGACCTGGGTGAAGTCGGTCGGCTTGAAAGGCATTTCGACGCCGTACTCGGGCAACGCATAGGCAAGCCGTGGCCCAGCTTCGTCAAGCAGGCACACGCTGTCCGGCCCCTTCGGCTGCAGCCACCACTGCACGCCATGCGTTGCGCCGAAGGCGCGCAGCCGCGCCAGGTCGGCTGCGCTGAGGGGTTCGAGATGGCGCAGCACCAGCGCCAGCACCGTATCGCCCATCGCCAGCTCGATCTGCGGCAGCGTCTCGCGCGCCTCCATCGCCATCACGAGCTCGCGCAGCGGCAGCAGCAGCGCGCTGACCTGCGGCGGCAGCACATGGCACTCGCGCATGTCGGCGATGTAGCGCGACTTGCGCTCGTGGAAGCCCACCAGCACCGTGCCCTTCTTGGCCACGAATCGCACCGACAGTCGCGCGCGATAACGGTAGCCCCAGGCCGGCCCTTCGATCGGTCGCAGCACCCGTTGCGGCTTCACCTTGCCCAGGTGCCACAGGTTGTCTTCCAGCGTGCGCTGCTTGACCGCGACCTGGGCCGTCGGATGCAGGTGCTGCATCTTGCAGCCGCCGCAGGCGCCGGCGTGCAGGCCGAAGTGCGGGCAGGCCGGGCGCACGCGCTGGGCGCTCTCGCGCGCCATCGCCGTCAGGCTGGCCTGCTCCCAGTTGTTCTTGCGCCGGTGCACCTGCACCTGCACGCGTTCGCCCGGCAAGGCGCCTTCGATGAAGACCACCTTGCCCTCGGCGTTGTGCGCCACGCCCTGCGCCTCGAGGTCGAGCGATTCGACCTCCAGCCATTCGTCCTTTGCGGTCATGGGTCCGGATTATCCGGACCCCGCTTTCAGCCCCAGGCCGCGAGGTACTCGGGCCAGGGCGCTTCGCCCGAACCGGTCAAGGTCTCGCGCACGAGCGCGATCTCGCGTTCGTGCTCGGCCTCGGTGAAGCCGCCGCGCATCTTCTGGAAGCGGCAGTACAGCAGGTAGGTGTTCATCACGTCCGTCTCGCAGTAGCGGCGGATGTCCTCGAGCTTGCCGTTCAGGTAGGCCGGATAGACCTGCGAGCCGTCCATGCCCAGCTTGCCCGGCAGCCCGCATAACTTGGCCATCGCGTCCAGCGGCGCGTTGGCGCGGGGCTGGTACAGCGCCAGCAGGTCCATCAGGTCGAGGTGGCGCGTGTGGTAGCGCGAGATGTAGTTGTTCCACTTGTACTCGCGGTCGTCCTCGCCGAGATCCCAGTACTTGTCGGCGACGATGCCGTGGCGCAGGCCGCGGTAGTGCAGCACCGGCAGGTCGAAGCCGCCGCCGTTCCAGCTCACGAGCTGCGGCTGGTGCTTCTCGATCTTTTCGAAGAAGGTCTGGATCACGGCACCTTCTTCGTTGCCGCTGCGGTCGACGAAGGATTGCACCGTCACGCCCTTGGCGTTGCGGAACACGCAGGAGATGACCAGCACGCGCTGCAGGTACAGCGGCAGCATGTCGCTCTTGCCGCCCTCCTTGCGCTCGGCCTGCTCGGCCGCGAACACCTCGGCGTCCGACAGCGTGGCCTCTGCGCCGCGCAGGGCGCGCAGCCCTGCGATGTCCGGAATCGTCTCGATGTCGAAGACGAGGACCGACGCCGCCATGCGCGTGGGCGTCAGAACACGCTGTCGCGGTCGATGCCGCGGCGCGCCATGTGGCGCTTGAGCTTCAGCAGCGCCTCCTGCTGGATCTGGCGCACGCGCTCGCGCGTCAGCCCCAGGCGCTCGGCCAGAGCTTCGAGCGTCTCGGGCTCGCTGTTGTGCAGGCCGAAGCGGCCGGTCAGCACCTCGCGCTCGCGCCGGCTCAGCTCGAGCAGTTCACCCTCGAGCAGCGACCCGAGCTCGTGGTGCAGCAGGCGACCCTCGGGGTCGTCGTTGCCGTCGTCGGCCACGCCGTCGAGCAGCGACTCGCCAGCGTCGCCGTCGCGCGCGGTGGCATCGCGTGGCGCGTCCAGCGACGCCGGCTGCTCGGCGTAGCGCAGCAGGTCGGCCACCTCCTGCACCGGACGCCCCAGCTTTTCGGCGATGCGCTCCACGCGCACCGGTCGGTCGTCGGCCTCGGCGGCCAGCGCACGCTGGCCCTCGAGCGCGCGGCGCGCGCGCAGCACCTGGTTGAGCTCGCGCACCACATGCACCGGCAGCCGCACCAGACGCGCCTGATGCATGATCGCGCGCTCGATCGACTGGCGGATCCACCACGACGCATAGGTCGAGAAGCGAAAGCCCCGTTCGGGCTCGAACTTGGCCGTGGCATGCATCAGGCCGAGGTTGCCCTCCTCGATCAGGTCGGTCAGCGGCAGACCGCGGCCGAGGTAGTTCTTCGCGATGCTGACCACCAGGCGCAGGTTGCGCTCGATCATCGCCTGGCGGGCCTCGAAGTCGCCCGCGCGCGCGCGCACCGCAGTCGCGTACTCCTCTTGCGGGCTGAACAGCGGCGCGCGACGGATCTCGCGCAGATAGGTTTGCAGCGTGTCGGCCGCGTCGCCTTCGTCGGCGCTCCAGTCGACGGCAGCCACTTCGACCGGCACGAGTGCGGCGCCTTCGATGCCGCCCAGACCCAGCACCGCAGCCGATGCGCCGGCGTCGCTGGGGTCGTGCGGCAGCACGCTCATGGCAGGCTCGCTAGCGCGGTGGCAAAAGTCGTCCGGGGTCGACCGGCTTGCCGAGGCGGCGGATCTCGAAGTGCAGTTGCACGCGCTCGGCGTCGCTCGATCCCATCTCGGCGATCTTCTGGCCCTTGCGCACCACCTGGTCTTCCTTGACCAGCAATGTTTGATTGTGCGCGTAGGCGGTCAGGTAGCTGTTGTTGTGCTTGACGATCACCATGTTGCCGTAGCCGCGCAGGCCGGAGCCGGCGTAGATCACGCGGCCGTCGGCGGCGGCCAGCACTGCGTCGCCGGCCTTGCCGCCGAACACAAGGCCTTTGGTGCGCACCTCATCGAAGGCCGCGACCACGTTGCCGCCGGCAGGCCAGCCCCAGGCAATGTCGTCGTCAGCCTCGCGCGGCGTGGCGGCCCCCGGGGCAGGTGCCGGCGGGGCGACCACCGGCGCCGATGCAGCCCCTGGTGGGGTCCGGGGGGCATCGAGCGGTCGCGCTTCCACCTTGGCGGCCACGCCGGGCACGGCGCGCGGCGCCGCCGCCGACGCATCGACGCCGGGCGGCAGCACCCGCAGCACTTGGCCCACCTCGAGCGAACTCGGATTCTCGATACCGTTCCAGCGCCCGATGTCGCGCCAGTTCTGCCCCGTTTCGAGGCCGATGCGCATCAGCGTGTCACCGGGCTTTACCGCGTAGTAGCCGGGCTTGCCGAGGTTCTCGCTGCCCGGCGGCAGCTTGACCGCTTCCACGGCGGCGACGCCTGGCGCTGTCGTGGTCGCGCCGGCCACGGCGGGACGGCCGGGCGCGCGGTCCTCGACCGGCGCGCGGTGCGTCGGCGACGCGCAGCCAACCAGCACGGTCAGCAGCGCGGCGGCCGCGGTCAGTCGCAGAGTGGCCATCGTCGAAAAGGGAGCGCAAGTCATGCTGTGCCTGATCTTAACGGCACGAAGCGCACGCCTTCGTGAACGCGCCGTGACCAGCCGTTCTCGTCGCGGTCCACGCTCACCAGCACTTGAGCGGCTCCTGCGCCGGTATGCATCGGCGCAACGAGGCGCCCCCCCACCGCCAGCTGATCGAGCCAAGCCTGCGGCAGGTCCTCGCCGCCGGCGGCACTGACGATGGCATCGTACGGCGCATTGGGCGCATGGCCGAGCTTGCCGTCGCCGTACACCAGCCGCAGGTTGTGCTGGCGCAGCGCCGCGAGGTTGTCGCGCGCCTTGTCGTGCAAAGGTCGCAGGCGCTCGATCGAGATCACCTGCGTGGCCAGGCACGACAGCAGCGCGGCCTGGTAGCCGCAGCCGGTGCCGATCTCGAGCACGCGGCCGAGCCGCTGCGCACCGGGCCGGCGCTCGAACAGCAGCGCCAGCATGCGCGCCACGACCGAGGGCTTGGAAATGGTCTGCCCGTGACCGATCGGCAGGCTGGTGTCCTCGTAGGCCTGCGCGGCAAGCCCCGGGTCGACGAAACCATGCCGAGGCACCTGCGACAGCGCCTGCAGCACCGGCTCGCAGTGGATGCCTTCGGCGCGAATGCGCTCGACCATGCGCACGCGCACCGCATGCGAATCGAGGCCCAGGCCGGCCGTCGCGGCGGGCGCGGCAGCGGCCGGCACCCGCGCGCCGATGCGATCGAGCGGCAGCGGGAACCGCGGCTTGCGTGGCCGCTCGTCCATCACCGTGGCGCGGGGAACAGGCTGCCCCAGCTGCCGAGCGCGTCGTGATCGGTCAGGTCCACCTGCAGCGGTGTGATCGACACCACGTCGTTGGCGGCAGCATGGAAGTCGGTGCCCTCGCCGGCTTCGCGCACGTCGCCGGCCGGGCCGATCCAGTAGATCGTGTCGCCACGCGGGCTCTGCTGCTTGATGACCGGCTCGCTCGCATGGCGCCGGCCGAGGCGGGTCACGCGCCGCGGCAGCGCCAGTGCGTCGGCCCGGTTGGGCACGTTCACGTTGAGCAGGAAAGGCTTCGACAGCGGCCGCGCGGCCAGCACCGACTCGACCACCGAACGTGCGACCGCGGCCGCGGCGTCGAGGTGGCCCCAGCCCTTGTCGACCTGCGAGAACGCGATCGCGGGGATGCCGAACAGGAAACCCTCCATCGCGGCGGCCACGGTGCCCGAGTACAGCGTGTCGTCACCCATGTTGGCGCCGTTGTTGATGCCCGAGAGCACCAGGTCGGGACGTTGCGGCAGCAGACCGGTCAGCGCGACGTGCACGCAGTCCGACGGCGTGCCGTTGACGTACAGAAAGCCGTTCGTGCCGCGGTACACCGACAGCGGCCGGTGCAGCGACAACGCGTTGGAGGTACCGCTTGAGTTCTGCTCCGGCGCGATCACGTCGATCTCGCCCAGTCCCTGCATGGCCTGCACCAGGGCCGCGAGGCCGGGTGCGAGATAACCATCGTCGTTGGCGATCAGAATACGCATGCGGACCATTGTAGGGACGACGCATTCAACACAAGAGGAGATGGCGATGCAGGCGTGGCTGTGCGAGAACCCGGTCGGTGTCGAGGCCCTGCGTTGGACCGAACTGCCGACGCCCGAGCCTGCGCCCGGGCAGGTACGCGTCGCGGTGCACGCGGCGAGCCTGAACTTCCCCGACCTGCTGACGGTGCAGGCCAAGTACCAGGTCAAGCCGCCGCTGCCCTTCGTGCCCGGCAGCGAGTTCGCCGGCGTGGTCGAGGCCGTCGGTGACGGCGTCAAGCATCTCAAACCCGGCCAGCCCGTGGCCTCGCTGGGCGTGACGGGCGGCTTCGCGACGCACGCCTGCGTCGACGCGCGTCAGGTGCTGCCGGTGCCGCCCGGCTTCGACCTCGGCGATGCGGCGGCCTTCGCGTTCACCTACGGCACCTCGCACCACGCACTGATCGACCGCGCGCAGCTCAAGGCCGGCGAGACCGTGCTCGTGCTCGGTGCCGCCGGCGGCGTGGGCAGCGCGGCGGTGCAGATCGCCAAAGCCGCCGGTGCGCGCGTGATCGCCGCCGCGTCGAGCGCCGACAAGCTCGAGTTCTGCCGCCGCCTCGGTGCCGATACGCTGATCGACACCTCGCGCGAGAACCTGCGCGACGCGCTCAGGGCCGCCGGTGCGGCTCCCGACGTGGTCTACGACCCGGTGGGCGGCGAATTGGCCGAGCCCGCGTTCCGTTCGATCGGCTGGCGCGGGCGTTACCTGGTGGTGGGCTTCGCCGCCGGCCCGATCCCGGCCCTGCCGTGGAACCTGGCGTTGCTCAAGGGTGCGTCGATTGTCGGTGTGTTCTGGGGCGACTTCGTGCGCCGCGAGCCGGAGGCCTTCCAGCAGGGCATGGCCGAGCTGATCGGCTGGTATGCCAAGGGACTGGTCAAGCCTGCGATCGATGCGCGCCTGCCGATGGCCCAGTTGCCCGAGGCCTATGCGCGCATGGCCTCGCGTCGAGTGATGGGCAAGCTGCTGCTGGTGAACTAAGATCGGCTGCCTCGGGAGCGACAAGATGGCCGTCAAGGTTCTGATCCTCGAAGACAACCCGGTGGCGCGGGCTTTCCTGTGCCGCGTCGTGCGGGAGAGCTTCAGCGACGTCATCACGATCACCGAGGCCGGCGATCTCGAGGCCGCGCGACAGCAGATCTCCCTGGCCGGTGGTGCCAGCGGCATGCACGGCACCGACCCCTTCAAGCTGATCCTGGTCGACCTCGAGTTGCCCGACGGCAACGGCATGGACCTGTTGTCCGAACTGGTGCACTACCCGGCCACCAAGATCGTCACCACGCTGTACTCCGACGACGATCACCTGTTCCCGGCGCTGCAGCGCGGCGCTGATGGCTACCTGCTGAAGGAGGACCGCTTCGAGGTCCTGGTCGAGGAACTGCAGAAGATCGTGCGCGGCCAGCCTCCGCTGTCGCCGGCGATCGCGCGCCGCCTGCTGACCCACTTTCGCTCAGGCAGCGACGGCGATGCAGGCAGGGCCACCGGCCTGTCGAGCGCCGGCTTCACGACCAGCAAGCCGGTGCCGTTGGTCGAAAAGCCGCTGGACCACGAACGCCTGACACCGCGTGAGAGCGAGGTGCTGACCTACCTCAGCAAGGGCTTCACGATCAAGGAGATCGCCAGCCTGATGGGCATCAAGTGGTTCACCGTCAACGACCACATCAAGTCCATCTACAAGAAGCTCAACGTCTCGAGCCGCGCCGAGGCGGCGGTGCTGGCGAGCAAGCAGGGCCTGGTCTGACGACCGGCCGGCGCTGACGGCGCGGCCGTCTACCGAATGTCCGCCCTGCCCCCCGTGACCGGCCCGCGCCCGCCCCACGGCAGCGCGGGCGGCGACCCGGCATTCGAAGAGAGCACCTGGGAGCGCCGCACCCGGCGCCGGTCACCTTCGGCACGCTGGATCGGCTGGCGCCTGCGCGGCCTGGTGCTGGCCGCGCTGGTGGGCTGCATCGCGATGTTCCTGTTGCTGCGCACGCTGGCTGCCGTGCCGGCCCTCGACGCACAGCTGCGCGTCGACGACGCCGGTGCGCTGCACCTGGTGGGGCCGACACCCTCGCCGGCACTGCAGTCCTTGATCGGCGCCGACGGGCAGGTCCATCCGATCGACGCGCTGCTGGTGCAGCGCTCGGCGCGCTGGCTGGCGCTCGACGAAGACCGTGCCAGCCAGGCGCGCCAGCACGACCTGCTGGCCGGGGCGCTGGCCAAGGGCACGGTGCGCCTTGTCGACACCGGGGGCCGCATGCACAGCGTCCAGGCCACGCCGCGTGGCGCGGCGGGCATGGGTTGGCTGTATTGGCTGCTCTCCACCTTCGCCTTGCTGCTGTACCAGGTCACGATGGTGGTGCTGCTGGCGCGACCCGAGCCGCGCAATGCGCTGTTCGCCGTCATGGCCTTCGCCCAGGTGGGCAACCTGCTCTTCCTGGCCGCACTCTCGACGCCCGCGCTGGGCTGGCCTGCCGGCTTCATGCGCTGGGAGCAGGGCTTGCGCACGCTGTTCGACCTGGTCACCGCCGCAGCGCTGGTGCACGTGACCAACCTGCATCCGCGCCGTCTGCCCGGCGGCGGTCTGCGCTCCGTGCTGGCCTGGCTGGTCGTGGGCCTCATGCTGGCCGCCACGTGGACCGAGGTACTGGCCCATGGCTGGTGGTGGACCCAGGGCCTGGCGATCGGCGGGGCATTGGCGGCGATCGGGCAGCTGGCCTGGATGCAGCGCCGCGACCCGCATCCGGTCGCGCTGCAGCTGTTGCGCTTCTGCACCGTGGCGGTGGCCACGCTGGTGCTGCTGACCGCGACCGTGGCCGCGCTCGGGCCGGCCCTGTCAGCGCGCGGCCAGGCCGCGGCGATCGGCTCGACGGTGTGGGTGGTGTTCCTGGCCGCGATGCTGTTGCTGCTGCCCTTCCTGTCGCGCACCCAGCAGCTGATGCGCGAGTTTTCGCTGGTGGCCGGCGTCAGCACCGTGGCCACCGCGCTCGACCTGCTGTTCGTCGCCGTGTTCTCGCTCGGCAACTTCGCATCGCTGACGCTGGCGCTGTTCATCTCGCTGGCGGTCTATGCCGGCGCGCGCCAGTGGCTGCTGGCGCAAGTGATGTCGCGCCAACGCCTGACCACCGAGCGCATGTTCGAGCACCTGTACCGCGTGGCGCGTGAGGTGCAAGTGCAGCCACGCAGTGTCGGCGAGCACCTCGATCGCCTGCTGCGCGAGCTGTTCGAGCCCTTGAGCGTGCAGTTCGCCGCGCGCCGCACGCGGCGCTCGCGGGTCGTCAGCGACGGCGCCAACCTCGTCGTGCCGGTACCCCGGCTCGATGCCGCGGCGGGCAGCGCCGCCGAACCGCATGGCGCGCTGGTGCTCGGTTTTGCGGAGCGCGGCCGGCGCCTCTTCACCGAAGACGACGCGCGCCTGGCGGACCGCATCGTCGAGCAGATTGCGCGCGCGGTGGCCTTCGACCAGGCCGTCGAACGCGGGCGCAGCGAGGAGCGCGTGCGCATCGCCCAGGACCTGCACGACGACATCGGCGCCCGCCTGCTGACCCTGATGTACCAGGCGCCGACGCCCGAGATGGAGGACTATCTGCGCCACACGCTGAAGGATCTGAAGACCCTGACGCGCGGGCTGGCGGCACCGAGCCACCCGCTGTCGCATGCGATCGCCGAGTGGAAGGCCGACATCGCCCAGCGTGCCGCCGCCGCCGACTGCGAACTCGGCTGGGCCTTCGCTTACGAGCGCGACTTCCAGTTGAGCGTGGTGCAGTGGTCGGCGCTGACGCGCGTGCTGCGCGAGTTGGTCAGCAATGCGCTGGCGCATGCCCACGCGACGCGCATCGATGTCGAGGCCAGCATCGGCGACGGGGCGTTGGTGCTGTCGGTCATCGACAACGGCAGCGGGCGCGCGCCGCAGACCTGGTCGCACGGCCTGGGCCTGGGTGGTGTACGCAAGCGCGTCAAGCAGCTCGGCGGCGAAGTGCTGTGGCGCGAGAACGGCGAGCGTGGCATCGTCTGCCGCGTCACCGTGCCTGGCTTCGGCCCGTCGCGCTGAGGCTCAGCGCGGCGCCGGCCGGAAGTGCAGGACCCGCGCCTCGTCCTCGCTCAGCAGGCATTCGTAGAGGCGTTCACCCTCGTAGGCACCGTAGGCATTGCGCGCATTGATGCGCAGGCCGTAGGTGCGCGCCGCGATCAGCTCCTGGTGCAGCTTCCAGGGCTTGGCGCCGAGGTACTGCACGCCGGCGATGCGCAGGCTCTCGGGGTCGGCAAAGGCAGTGCCGGAACGCGCATGGGCCTCGCACAAGGCAGCGCCGCGTGCGGCGCTCATCGATGTGTCGCTGCGAGCGGCAGGCGACGCACCATCGACCCGCTTGCCGTCGTTGCAGGGCTGCTGCTGAAACACGACGCGCCCGCCGACGTCGCAGCGGTAGGCCTGCGCGGCCGCTGCCAGCGGCAGCATCAGCGCCAGCCAGGCCAGCACCGAGCGCGCTGCGCCCAGTGCCTTACTCGAAGCTCTGGCAGTTGGGTGCGCAGACCATCTCGGTGCGGCCGAGCAGGCGCTTGGACCGCAACTGGGCCGCCTGGCGGTGCTTGCCGCACAGAAAGCAGGAACGCGTGGTGCCCGTGCCGACGAAGGGCGAGCCCGGTGCCTTGGCCCCGTAGCGCAGGCCATCCGCGGAGAGCTTGGTCGTGACGACTTTTGATGACATGGCTCGATTGTCGCAGCCAGCGATGCGGCGGCCAGGCCGACGCCGTTGGCTGTCATGTGAAACGGGTTAGCAGCAACATGCTGCTAACCCGTCGACTGCAATGGTCGGGGTGGCGGGATTCGAACTCGCGACCCCTTGCACCCCATGCAAGTGCGCTACCAGGCTGCGCTACACCCCGACGAAGTGGTGAATTATACCGGGCCCTCATGTCGGGCCCGGCTCAGGGTTCCAGCAGCTCGCGTACCGCGAGCAACTCGGCGCGCAATTGCAGCGTCGATAGTTCAGAGACGTCGGGCAGCGGCATCGGCGCGTCTTCGTCTTCGACGGCCGGCATGTCGCTGCGCACGAGTTCGTGGCCGTTGCCGATGGCGCCACCGGCCTCCGCCAGCCGGTTGCGCGCGCCGCTGATGGTGAAGCCCTGCTCGTACAGCAGATCGCGGATGCGCCGGATCAGCAGCACCTCGTGGTGCTGGTAGTAGCGGCGGTTGCCGCGCCGCTTCATCGGCTTGAGCTGCGTGAACTCCTGTTCCCAGTAGCGCAGCACGTACGGCTTGACGCCGCACAGCTCGCTCACCTCACCGATGGTGAAGTAGCGTCTGGCTGGAATCGCCGGCAGCGCTTTCTCCATTGAAATCAACAGGTTTCAGCGGGAAAGCTCAGAATCTACTCGAAGTCGTCGCCGGTGGAGATGTCGCCTTGCACGAGGCCCTTCAATTTGTGGCTTGCGTGAAATGTGACCACGTTGCGGGCCTTGATCGGGATCGCTTCGCCGGTGCGCGGGTTGCGACCGGGCCGCGGCGCCTTGCGCCGGATGTTGAAGTTTCCGAAGCCCGACAGCTTGACGTCGTCGCCCGTGACCAGCGCGCCGTGCAGGATGTCGAAGAAGGCCTCGACCATGTCCTTCGACTCACGTTTGTTCAGGCCGAGGTGGTCGAACAGAAGTTCGGCCAGTTCGGCCTTGGTCAGCGTCGGGGTTTCCAGCGAAGGCAGCACCACGCCGCCCTTGGCCGGTGTCGCGTTGGGGGGGTTCATCGACCGTTTCCTCCCTGTCTCGTGACCATCATGCGCGAAGTCTGGCGCCCAGGCGCTGGCCCGCCCGGGCCAAGGCTTCGGCCAGCGCCGCGTCGATGCGTTCGTCGGTCAGCGTGGCATCGTCGTCGCGCAGTTCCAGGCGCACGGCCATGCTGCGCTCGCCCGCCGCCCAGCCCACGCTGTCGGCCTTGGGTTTGTACAGATCGAACAACTGCGCCGACCGCACCAGCCCGCTGGCGTCGTCGGTCAGTGCTGCCATCAAGGCATCGTGCGTCACGCCCTCGCCCACCACCAGCGCGAGGTCGCGCAGCGCGGACTGCTGGCGCGGCAGCGGGTGCGCCGCGGGCAGCGGCCGCCCGCTCAGCGGTTCGAGATCCAGCTCGAACACCACCGGTGCCTGCGCCAACTCGTAGCCCTGGCACCAGCGCGGATGCAGTTCACCGACCCAACCGATCGCCCGACCGTCGACCTCGACGCGGGCGCTGCGCCCCGGGTGCAGCGCCGGATGCGGCGCGGGGGCGAAGCGCACCCGGACCGGCTCGAACAGGGACTCGACATCTCCCTTGACGTCGAAGAAGTCGACGCCGCGCTCGCCGGACCCCCATTGCAGCGCGTCGGCAGCGCCCCAGGCCAGGCCGGCCACCCGCATGGGCTGGTCGATGCCCGCCACTGCCACGTCGCCGTCCCGTGCCTGAGGGTCGCGCCGGTAGGTGCGACCGACCTCGAACACGCGCACGCGAGGCGCCCGGCGTGTCAGGTTGTGGCGCAGCGTCGCCACCAGGCTGCCGATCAGGCTCGAGCGCATCACCGACAGCGGCGCGGCAATCGGGTTCAGCACACGGATCGGATCGCCGTTGCCCGCCAGCTCGCGCTCCCAGCGCTCCTCGACGAAGGAGAACGAGATCGTCTCCTGGTAGTCCAGCGCCACGAGCGCGCGCCGCACCGCGTGCGTGTCGCGCTGTGATTCGGCCCTCGCCCGGGCGCGCACGGGGGCCAGCGGCGCACTGCCCGGCAGCTTGTCGTACCCGTGCACGCGGATCACCTCTTCGATCAGGTCCTCCTCGATCGCGAGGTCGAAGCGCCATGAGGGCGGAGTCACCGTGATGGCGCCGTCGCCCTCGGTGAAGGCCAGGCCAAGGCGCTTCATCACGTCGACACATTGCGCCTGCGTGAGCGGCAGGCCGATCACCTTGGCCGCACGCGCGACGCGCAGCGTGACCGGCTTGCGCTCGGGCATCGCCGGTTGCTGATCGTCCATCGGGCCGGCCTGGCCGCCACAGATGTCCAGGATCAGCTGCGTGATGCGCTCGATGTGCTCGGCCATGCCCTGCGGGTCCACACCGCGCTCGAAGCGGTGCCCGGCATCGGTGGAGAAGGCGTAGCGACGCGAACGCCCCTGGATCGCCTCCGGCCACCAGAAGGCCGCCTCGACATAGACGTTGCCGGTGTCGTCGCCGACCGCCGTGGCGTCGCCGCCCATGATGCCGGCCAGCGACTCGACCTTGCCGCTGGCATCGGCGATCACACCGACCTGGTCGTCGAGCTCGACCGTATTGCCGTTGAGCAGCTTGAGCGTCTCGCCTTGGCGGCCCCAGCGCACGATCAGCTCGCGGTCGATCTTGTCGAGGTCGAAGATGTGCGACGGCCGGCCGAACTCGAACATCACGTAGTTCGAGATGTCGACCAGCGCCGAGACACTCCGCTGGCCGCAGCGCGCCAGGCGATCGACCATCCATGCCGGCGTCCTGGCCTTCGGGTTCACGCCGCGCACGGTGCGGCCGGAGAAGCGACCGCACAGATCCTGGGCCTCGACGCGCACCGGCAACTTGCTGTCCTGCGCCACAGCCACCGGGCGGAAGACGGGCGCCTTCAGCGGCGCCCCCGTCAAGGCCGACACCTCGCGCGCGATGCCGAAGACCGACAGGCAGTGGCCCAGATTGGGCGTGAGCTTGAGCGTGAACAAGTGATCGTCGAGCGTGAGGACCTTGCGCACGTCCTCGCCGAGCGGTGCATCGGCTGCCAGTTCGAGCAGGCCGCCGTGGTCATCGGAAAGTTTCAACTCGCGCGCCGAGCACAACATGCCCAGACTCTCGACGCCGCGCAGCTTGCCGACGCCGATCTGGAAGGGCGTGCCGTCCTCGCCCGCCGGAAGTTCGGCGCCGACCAGCGCCAGCGGCACGCGGATGCCCACGCGCGCATTGGGCGCGCCGCAGACGATCTGCAGCGGGCCGTCCTTCGAGTGCAGGCCCGCATTCACCCGGCAGACGCGCAGCTTGTCGGCATTGGGGTGCGGTTCGGCCTCGACGATCTCGGCCACGACGACGCGCGAGAACGGCGGTGCCACCGGGCGGCACTCCTCGACCTCCATGCCCGACATCGTCAGCAGCTCGGCCAGTTGCGTCGTCGACAGCGGCGGGTCGCAGAACTCGCGCAGCCAGCTTTCGGGGAATTGCATCGTCGTCTTCTTACTTGAACTGGGACAGGAAACGCAGGTCGTTCTCGAAGAACGCCCGCAGGTCGTTCACGCCGTAGCGCAGCATGGCCAGGCGGTCGATGCCCGAGCCGAAGGCAAAGCCGATGTGCCGCTCCGGATCGAGGCCGAAGTTGCGCACCACGTTCGGATGGACCTGCCCCGAACCGGCCACTTCCAGCCACTTGCCCTTCAGCGGGCCGCGGTCGAACCGGACGTCGATTTCCGCGCTCGGCTCGGTGAACGGGAAGTAGCTGGGGCGGAAGCGCAGCGCCAGCTCCGAGGTCTCGAAGAAGGCCCGCATGAACTCGAGGTACATGAACTTCAGGTCCTTGAAGCTCACGTTCTCGCCGATCCACAGGCCTTCGACCTGGTGGAACATCGGCGAATGCGTCGCGTCGCTGTCGACGCGGTAGGTGCGGCCCGGCGCGATGACGCGGATCTCGGGCATCGGGTCCGCGCCAGCGTACTTGCGTGCATGGGCGCGCGCGTAGCGCACCTGCATCGGGCTGGTGTGCGGGCGCAGATTGAGCCAGCGGCCTTCGGCGTCCTTCATGTCGACGTAGAAGGTGTCCTGCATCGAGCGCGCCGGATGGTTCTCGGGGTTGTTCAGCGCCGTGAAGCTCATCCAGTCGGTCTCGATCTCGGGGCCGTCGGCCACGTCGAAGCCCATCGATCCGAAGATGGCCTCGATGCGCTCCATCGTGCGGCTCACCGGGTGCAGGCCACCGACGCCACGACGGCGACCCGGCAGCGTGACGTCCAACGCTTCGGCCTTCAGCTGCGCGTTCAGTTCGGCCTCGGCCAGCGCCTCGCGCGAGCGCGCCAGCGCGGCCTCGATCTGCTGCTTGGTCGCGTTGATCTCGGCGCCGCGCGCCTTCTTCTCCTCGACCGACAGGCTGCCGAGCGCCTTCAGCAGCTCGGTCACGCGGCCGCCCTTGCCAAGGTAGCGCGCCTTGGCGTTTTCGAGTTCGGCCGGCGTCGTTGCCGCGGCGAAGTCGCTGCGGGCATCGCGGACCAGGGAATCGAGATCGCTCATCGTGATTCGAATGACAGACAAAAAAAAGGCCGCCACCAAGGTGACGGCCTTTGACGCTTCGTACCGAGCGCCGCTCGCGCGGCGCCAGGACTCAAGCCAGCTGGGCCTTCACCTTGGCAACGATGCTGCCAAATGCGGCCGGGTCGTTCACGGCCATGTCGGCCAGCACCTTGCGGTCGATGCCGATCTGGGCCTTCTTCAGGCCGGCCATGAACTTGCTGTAGCTGACCCCCAGCTCGCGGCTCGCCGCATTGATGCGGGCGATCCACAGTTGCCGGAAGACGCGCTTCTTGGTGCGGCGGTCACGGTAGGCGTACTGACCCGCCTTCATCACCGCCTCCTTGGCGATGCGGAAGACGTTCTTGCGGCGGCCGCGGAAACCCTTGGCTAGCGCGAGGACCTTCTTGTGACGAGCACGGGCGGTGACACCACGTTTGACGCGAGGCATATGCTTTCTCCTTTACCTGTGGTCAGAGACCGGCGAAGGGCAACATCTGCGCGATGTGGCCCATGTTGGTCTCGTGCACGTTGACGGCACCACGCAGGTGGCGCTTGTTCTTCGTGGACTTCTTGGTGAGGATGTGGCGCTTGAACGCCTGACCGCGCTTGACGGTGCCACCCGGACGGACGCGAAAACGCTTCTTCGCGCCGCTCTTGGTCTTCATCTTGGGCATTTCACTGCTCCTTGCTTTGACACCCCTGCAGGCGACCGCCGTTCGACGGTACTTGATGGCCTACAGCGGCTTCTCTTCAGTGCGGCGGCGACCAGACCACCACACGGAATCCTTCGTCTGTCTACTGCTTCCTCTTCGGGGCCAGCACCATGATCATCTGGCGCCCTTCCAGCTTGGGCATGTGCTCGACCACCGAGACGTCAGCCAGTTCGTCGCGGATTCGCTCCAGCAATCGCATGCCGATGTCCTGGTGCGTGATCTCGCGGCCGCGGAAGCGAAGCGTTACCTTGCCCTTGTCGCCGTCCTCCGCGATGAAGCGGCGCAGGTTGCGCATCTTGATGTTGTAGTCGCCTTCGTCGGTGCCGGGGCGGAACTTCACTTCCTTGATCTCGATGACCTTCTGCTTGCTCTTGGCCTCCGCCGCCTTCTTCTGCTCCTGATACTTGAACTTGCCGTAGTCCATCAAGCGGCACACCGGGGGCACCGCGGTGGCGGCGATCTCCACCAGGTCCACATCGTGCTCGCCGGAGAGGCGCAGCGCCTCCATGATGCTCACGATGCCGAGTTGTTCGCCTTCGGGGCCGAGCAGACGCACCTCGGGGACGGTGATCTCGCGGTTCAAGCGGTGCTTGCGTTCGACGTTGGGAGTACGACGGTCAAGGAAAGTAGCGATGGCGGCAACCTCTTCGCGGACTTGAGGCCAGCAAGTCCGAACAAAAAACGAAACGCGCCTGAAGCTTGTCAGGCCTTGGCGTGAATGGCTTGCTCGATCTTCTGGACGAAGGCTTCGAGGGGCATCACGCCGAGGTCCTGGTTGCCCCGGGCGCGCACGGCGACAGCGCTGTTGGCCTTCTCCTTGTCGCCCACGACAAGGATGAACGGCGCTTTCTGCAACGAATGCTCGCGGATTTTATACGTGATTTTCTCGTTCCGCAAATCGACCTGGGCTCTAACTCCTTGTTTTTGAAGCCTTTTCGCGACTTCCCGGGCGTAGTCCGCCTGCGCGTCCGTGATCGAGGCCACCACCGCCTGCACCGGGGACAGCCAGACCGGCAGCGCCCCGGCGTGCTGCTCGATCAGGATGCCGATGAAGCGCTCAAGGCTGCCGACAATGGCCCGATGCAGCATCACCGGTGGCTTGCGCTCGCCGGATTCTGTTACATATTCAGCCCCGAGGCGTTCGGCCATCGAGAAGTCAACCTGCATCGTGCCGCACTGCCATTGGCGGCCCAGCGCGTCCTTCAGCGTGTACTCGATCTTCGGGCCGTAGAAGGCGCCGTCGCCCGGCGCGATCTCGAACTCGCAGCCCGAGCGGCGCAGGCTTTCCATCAACGCGTGCTCGGCCTTGTCCCAGCTCTCGTCCGAGCCGATGCGCTGCGCCGGCCGCGTGGCGACCTTGTAGATGATGTCCTTGAAGCCGAAGTCGGCGTAGACCTTCTGCAGCAGCGCCGTATAGGCCACGCACTCGGGCAGGATCATGTCCTCGGTGCAGAAGACGTGGCCGTCGTCCTGCGTGAAGGCGCGCACCCGCATGATGCCGTGCAGCCCGCCCGTGGGCTCGTTGCGGTGGCAGTTGCCGAACTCGCCGTAGCGCAGCGGCAGGTCGCGGTAGCTCTTGATGCCCTGCTTGAAGATCAGGATGTGGCCGGGACAGTTCATCGGCTTCAGCGCGTAGTCGCGCTTCTCCGACTCGGTCGTGAACATGTTGTCGCGGTACTTGTCCCAATGGCCCGTGGCCTCCCACAGCGAGCGGTCCAGGATCTGCGGCCCCTTCACCTCCTGGTAGCCGTTGTCGCGGTAGACGCGGCGCATGTACTGCTCAACCTCCTGCCACACCGTCCAGCCCTTGGGGTGCCAGAACACCGTGCCCGGGCTGTGCTCGTCAAGGTGGAACAGGTCGAGCTCGCGGCCGAGCTTGCGGTGGTCGCGCTTCTCGGCCTCTTCCAGCATCGTCAGGTACTGCTGCAGGTCCTCCTTCGTCGCCCACGCCGTGCCGTAGATGCGCTGCAGCATCTCGTTGCGGTGGTCGCCGCGCCAGTAGGCGCCGGCCACCTTCATCAGCTTGAAGTGCTTGAGCTTGCCCGTGCTGGGCACGTGCGGGCCGCGGCACAGGTCCTCGAAGCTGCCCTCGCGGTACAGGCTCACGTCCTCGCCGGCCGGGATGCTGGCGATAATCTCGGCCTTGTAGTGCTCGCCCAGGCCCTTGAAGTACGCCACCGCCTCGTCGCGTGGCAGCACACGACGTTCGACCGGTTCGTTCTTGGCCGCGAGTTCGCCCATGCGTTTCTCGATCGCCGCCAGGTCTTCCGGCGTGAACGGGCGCTTGTACGAGAAGTCGTAATAGAAGCCGTTCTCGATCACCGGCCCGATCGTCACTTGCGCGTCGGGGAACAAATCCTTGACCGCGTAGGCCAGCAGGTGCGCCGTCGAGTGGCGGATCAGCTCCAACCCATCGGCGCCCTTGTCAGTGATGATCGCCAACTGGGCGTCGCGCTCGATGCGGTGCGACAGGTCCACCAGCTTGCCGTCGACGCGCCCGCCGAGCGCGGCCTTGGCCAGCCCGGCGCCGATCGATGCGGCCACCTCACCGACCGTGACTGGCGCGGCGAACTCCCGCTTCGAGCCGTCGGGCAATTGAATCGAAATCATCGTGGCAACTCCAGAAAAGAAAAAGCGCGGACCAGGCCGCGCTTTCGTGAGGGAGAAAAGTGGAAGCGGTGGACGTGCGCGAACGACTACACCGCAGCAGCGGTGCCAAGAGTTCGCGGTGTCATAACCGTCATGCCTTTCTCGCCCTTGTGATCCAAGTTGCCACGATTCTAGTTCAGAGCCGGACGAGCTGCGAGCCTTCGACACGCACACGGTCGCCCACACGCAGGCTGCCGGGCTCGCGGAAGTCGAAGCTGCGCAAGCCGCCCTGGTCGAGCTGAACCGTGATGCGCACGCCGCCGTGATCACGCCGCGCGTTCTTCTCGATCTCGTTGCCGACCACGGCCCCGCCCACGGCGCCGGCCACCGTGCCGACGTTCTTGCCCGAGCTGCTGTTGCCGAACTGGCGGCCGATCACCGCGCCGACGATGCCGCCCACCACCGCGCCCGCACCCTGCGGCTGCTCCGCGGGGATGCCGATCGGGTCGATGCTGCGCACCTGGCCATAGGCCACACCCGCTTGACCGCCGCCGTACACCGGCGCGCCGCGTGGTGCGGGGCTCGCGCAGGCGCCCAGCAAAGCCAGGCAGATGGCGGGGACGACGAGGCGGATCGTTCGATGCATGAGGCGCTCCTGCGCAAGCGGCCCAAGCCGCGACCACCGGGCAACGCCCGCAAGCGCCGCCCGGTTGATTGCTGGAACGTAAAGCTGCCGCGTCAGCCGCCCATGTCCTGCGGCTCGTCGGTGTCCGAGGTCGGCGGAACGAAGCCGTTCAGCGACAGCGGTTCGCGTGCCTCGGCATCGAGCGGCGGCAAGGCGCCGAGGTAGCTCACCATGCCTTGCGTCGACTGGCTCGCGCTCGCCGGCACGGCCGTCAGCGGATCGACGGCCTGCGGCGTGTCGTCATATCCGCCGCCACCGCAGGCCGCCAGCAGCAGCGCCGTGGTCGAGACTGCCATCAGTTGCGTCTTCATGTAGCCCTCCTCACCGCGCGCCCGGGGTGGGCGTGCTCAGGTAGGGGAAGCGCGGCAGCAGCGGCACCACGGCCTGGTCGACCGCGTCGTGCAGTCGCAGCGAAGTGGCGCCCAACGGCACGTTCGCCGGCCGGCAGTTGGCACCCAGGCCGAGGCCGTTGTTGTCGCCGTTGAGCATGCACAGGCCGCCCATCACCGCGACCAGCGAGATGTCGACCACGTCGTCCTTCGGCCGGCGCCCGTTCGGGAAACCCGCCGCGTCGCCTCCGGCCAGACCGAGGCGATGCTGCTGGGCTTCGGGCGTGGGCACCGTGTCGGTGTTCATGCGCAGCATCTCCGACGCCACCGCGTTGCGCGGCTGGTTGACGCCGGGGATGCCAGTCAGGAAGGTCGTCACGAGGTCGGTGCGCGGCAGGTTGCGCGGCGCCGTGTTCGGCAGATTCAGCGCAATCTCGAGCAGCGCCGGCAGCGTCGGGTGGGTCACGTAGTCGGCAAACTGGCTGTCGTCGCGTGGCTTGCTCGAGTTGAAGCGGTCCTTGTCGGGCAGGCCGATCACCACCTCGTTGACCAGCGGCATGCCCAGTCGCGACACCTGGGTCCAGGCGCCACCGGAGACCTCGGTCGTCTGGTGGCCGCGGCGCGGTGTCGGATCGAGCAACGAGCCCTGGCGCAGGCTGGCCGTGGTCCAGCCACCGATCACCGGCTCGTTGTTGCGCGTCAGGCAGGTCTTGTGCACCTCCATCGCCAGCGTCGTGACGTTGGCGTCATCGATGGTGTTCGGCGCCGCATTGATCAGCGCCGGATCGGTGATGACGCCCACGGGTGCGTTGACCAGGTCGAAGATCGTGCCCAGGTTGACCGCGAACGCCTCCTTGCGCTGGCCGACGAACAGCCTGCCCGGCATGGCACAGCCCGGGATGTTGACGTTGTAGACATGCTGTCCCGCATAGGCCGCATAGTCGGGAATCGTCTTGGTGCCGATGTTGTCGACCGGCTTGTCGAAGCGGGCCGAGCCGCCGGCGGCATTGGTGACTGCCTGGCGCTGGCCGCCGCGGCGGTCGCCGCGCATGACGTCGACCGTGAAGCTCTCGTTCAGGTTCAGCGCGGCAGCATTCGGCGCCGTAACGCCGCCAGCCTGGATCAGCGGGATCGCGACGTTCTTGTCGCCGATCGGCAGCGTGATGCCCTTCAGGTTGTTACGAAAGCGGAACTGGAATGTCAGATCCTCGCGCGCGTCGCCGTCGTTGTCGATGTGGATCTCGTACAGCGCGTTCGGGTCCATCGAGAAGTAGTTCGGCCCGCCGTAGGGGGCCTGCAGCGGCTGGTAGTTGGCGATCAGGGTCACGTAGTCGCCACGGCCCGGCTCGTAGCTCTTGAACAGGTAGAAGTCGGTGCCGTCCACCTTGGGCTGCGTCGTGATGTACGGCGCTTCGCGGTGGCTGGATGCATTGGCCATGGGCAGCGCCAGGCTCGCCACGGCGGCAGCCGCGGCGAGCGCCAGGGGCGTGAGGGAACGGGGCTTCATCATCTCGGTCCTTTCGGAGGTGGTTGACGGGTGCACTGCCTTACGCGGCGCTTGCGCAACCGGATGCAGGACAATTCGCTTTTCCCGTTTCGCCCGCCCCGAGAGCCCGCCATGCCCACCACGATCCGCCGCGACGACCTGATCGAGACCGTGCGCGCTGCGCTGCAGTACATCAGCTACTACCACCCCGCCGACTACATCGCGCACCTCGCCCGCGCCTACGAGCACGAGCAGAGCGCCGCGGCCAAGGACGCGATCGCGCAGATCCTCACCAACTCGAAGATGTGCGCCGAAGGCAAGCGCCCGATCTGTCAGGACACCGGCATCGTCAACGTGTTCCTCGAGGTCGGCATGGACGTGCGCTGGGAGGGATTCGCCGAAGGCGATCTGGGCGGCCTGCAGGAAGCGGTGGACGAAGGCGTGCGCCGCGCCTACCTCGACCCGGACAACAAGCTGCGCGCGTCGGTCGTCGGCGACCCGCTGTTCTCGCGCAAGAACACGAAGGACAACACCCCGGCCGTGCTGGCCACCACCATCGTGCCCGGCGACAAGCTCGGCGTCGGTGTCGCCGCCAAGGGCGGCGGCTCGGAGATGAAGAGCAACTTCGAGATGCTCAAGGCCAGCGACTCGCTGGTCGACTGGGTGCTCAAGACGGTGCCCAAGATGGGCGCCGGCTGGTGCCCGCCCGGCATGCTGGGCATCGGCGTCGGCGGCACCGCCGAGAAGGCGATGGCGATGGCCAAGGAAGCGCTGATGGACGACATCGACATGTTCGAGCTGAAGCAGCGCGGCCCGAAGACCGACGAAGAGAAGCTGCGCGTCGAACTCTGCGACAAGGTCAACGCGCTCGGCATCGGGGCCCAAGGACTCGGGGGGCTGACCACCGTGCTCGACGTCAAGATCAGGACCTGGCCGACGCACGCCGTCGGCAAGGCGGTGGCGATGATCCCCAACTGCGCCGCGACGCGCCACGCGCATGTGGTGATGGACGGCTCGGGCCCGGCCTACCTGGAGCCGCCGAGCCTGGACCTGTGGCCCGACGTGCGCTGGCAGCCCGACTACAACAAGAGCAAGAAGGTCGACCTCAACTCGTTGACCCAGGAACAGGTCGCCGCGTGGAAGCCGGGCGACACGCTGCTGCTGTCCGGCAGGATGCTGACCGGCCGCGACGCCGCGCACAAGCGCATCCAGGACATGCTGGACAAAGGCGAGAAGCTGCCGGTGGACTTCACCAACCGCGTCATCTACTACGTCGGCCCGGTCGACCCGGTGCGCGACGAGGTCGTCGGCCCCGCCGGCCCGACCACCGCGACGCGCATGGACAAGTTCACCGAGATGATGCTCGCCCGGACAGGCCTGATCGGCATGATCGGCAAGGCCGAGCGCGGCCCGACCGGCGTCGAGGCGATCAAGAAACACAGGAGCGCCTATCTGATGGCCGTCGGCGGCGCCGCCTATCTGGTGTCCAAGGCGATCAAGGGTGCCAAGGTCGTCGGCTTTGCCGACCTCGGCATGGAAGCGATCTACGAGTTCGACGTCAAGGACATGCCGGTCACGGTGGCCGTCAGTTCCGACGGCACCAGCGTGCACCAGACCGGCCCGCGCGAGTGGCAGGCGAAGATCGGCAAGATCCCGGTCGTGCCGGCCTGAAACCCAGATCCCGAGTCCCATGCCAGCCCACATCCTCCAATCCCTCCCCGCCGGCGAGCGCGTCGGCATTGCCTTCTCCGGTGGTCTCGACACCAGCGCGGCCGTGCTCTGGATGCGAAAAAAGGGCGCGACGCCCTGCGCGTACACCGCGAATCTCGGCCAGCCCGATGAAGCCGACTACGACGAGATCCCGCGCAAAGCCAAGGCCTATGGCGCCGACATCGCGCGCCTGGTCGACTGCCGGCCGCAGCTCGTGGCCGAGGGCATCGCCGCGATCCAGAGCGGCGCCTTCCACATCAGCACGGGCGGTGCGACCTACTTCAACACCACGCCACTCGGCCGCGCGGTGACCGGCACCGCGCTCGTGATCGCGATGCGCGAGGACGGCGTCAACATCTGGGGCGACGGTAGTACCTACAAGGGCAACGACATCGAGCGCTTCTACCGCTACGGGCTGCTGGCCAACCCCAAGCTGCGCATCTACAAGCCCTGGCTCGACCAGACCTTCATCGACGAGCTCGGCGGCCGCAAGGAGATGAGCGAGTTCCTGATCGCCAACGGCTTCGACTACAAGATGAGCGTCGAGAAGGCGTACTCGACCGACTCGAACATGCTCGGCGCGACGCACGAGGCCAAGGACCTGGAGTTCCTGAACTCTGGCATCCGCATCGTCAACCCGATCATGGGCGTGGCCTTCTGGAAGCCCGAGGTCGACGTCAAGGCCGAGGAGGTGACAGTGCGCTTCGAGGAGGGCGTGCCGGTGGCGTTGAACGGCAAGACCTTCGCCAACGCCGTCGCCCTGTTCGAGGAAGCCAACCGCATCGGCGGCCGCCACGGTCTGGGCATGTGCGACCAGATCGAGAACCGCATCATCGAGGCCAAGAGCCGCGGCATCTACGAGGCCCCGGGCATGGCGCTGCTGCACATCGCCTACGAGCGCCTGGTCACCGGCATCCACAACGAGGACACGATCGAGCAGTACCGCGCCAACGGCCGGCGCCTGGGCAAGCTGCTCTACCACGGCCGCTGGTTCGATCCGCAGGCGCTGATGCTGCGCGAGACGGCGCAGCGCTGGGTGGCGCGCGCGGTCAGCGGCGAGGTGGCGCTCGAATTGCGGCGCGGCAACGACTACTCGCTGCTCGACACGCGAAGCCCCAACCTCACCTACCACCCCGAGCGCCTGACGATGGAGCGCGGCGAGGGGGCCTTCAGCGCCGCCGACCGCATCGGCCAGCTTTCGATGCGCAACCTCGACATCGACGACACGCGCGACAAGCTCGGCGTCTACGGCCGCGCCGGCCTGCTGGGCAGCGGCAGCGGCAACGACATCCCCCTGCTTTCCAGGGACTGACCCGAAGGAGCCATCGGCCGCCGCGCACGCAGCGCGGCCGATGGCCCATCGTGGCGATGCGCGGCGGGCCCGTGCCCGCAACACTGGCGGCACCTTGATTCACCCGCTGCCGGAGTCCGCCATGCCCGTCGTCACCCCCACCCGCCTGCCCTTGGTCCAGACCCTGCGGCAGCACGCGGCCACGCTGCGCAGCGACCCTGCACTCGGCGCTGTCGTGGTGGCCACGCTGTGCGCCGCCGGCCTCGTCGTCGCGCTCGGTCCGCTGCCGGTGCAGACCTTGCTCAGCTGCTCCTGAGTCCGCGTTTCGACAGGC
The DNA here is from genome assembly GCA_022841885.1 of Aquincola sp. Taxonomy (GTDB): domain Bacteria; phylum Pseudomonadota; class Gammaproteobacteria; order Burkholderiales; family Burkholderiaceae_C; genus CADEEN01. Next base: position 48,887 of record JALHQP010000009.1, read on the forward strand.
CGATGCCACGGCCTGTCGCGGTCGTGCGCGTTTCATCGCATGCCGGTGGCCCGCGCAGGGCGCGCCTCGCACAATGCGCGCCCATGCCCGATGCCGTCTTCGCCGAGCCCCGCCCGCCGCGCCACGCGCTGGCACCCTGGCGAGCCGCTGCAGACAGGCGCGCTGCGCGGCCCCCAAGGCACAATCATGAGCCCGAACAGCCGCGCTCGCGTGCCGTGCTCAGCTTCGCCCGCACCAAGATCCAACCGCCGCGCCCCCGCGCGCTGGTCGACCGGCCTGTGCTGCGCGAGAGCCTCGTGCGCGCGTTGTCGACGCAGCCGCTGGTGCTGATCACCGCCGCTGCCGGCTTCGGCAAGACCTCGGTGCTGGCGCAGGCCCTGGCCGCCCTGCCTGCGGGCACGGCCCAGGCCTGGGTTTCCTGCGACACCGGCGACCACCCACTGCAACTCTTCGCCTGCCTGGTTGCAGCGCTCGAACCGTTCGACCTGCCCTGGCGCGTTGCGCCAGATGCGCTGATCACCGCCGCTGCGGCTGCCGACGACACGCCCGCCGGGCGCGCCAGGACCCAACGTGCGATCGCCGTCGAACTGATCAACGCGCTGGACGCCTGCGAAGTACCGCATGGCGTGATCGCGGTCGACGACCTGCACCGAATCGAGCATCCCGGTGTCTACGAATTCATCGATCAGCTGCTCGAGCGCATGACGCCCCGCTGGACCCTGGCTATCGCCAGCCGTGAGCTGCCGCCAATCGCGCTGGCCCGCCTGCGCGCGGCCGGCGAGGTGTCCGACTTCAGCCTCGATGCGCTGCGCTTCGATGCCGACGAGACGCGCGCGTTGGCGGCCACCGTCGGCCTCGGCGCCGACGCAGCCCAGGCCCTGCAAGAGCGCACAGCCGGCTGGCCCGCCGGCCTGCGCCTGGCGCTCAACGTATTGAAGTCGACACCCGGGGCCAGCCTTGAAGGGTCGGCGCCGCTCATCGACCGCCAGGTCTTCGACTTCCTTGCCACCGAGGTGCTCGACCGCCTGCCCACCGAGCTGCGCGAATTTCTGCTCGCCACCTCAGTGCTGCCCGAGCTCACTGCCTCGCGCTGTGCCGCGCTCACTGGCGATGAGCGCGCGGCCGAACGCATCGATGCCATAGAGCGCGCCGGCCTTTTTGCCCAGGTCGTCGAAGCGCCCGAGCCGACGCTGCGCCTGCACGACCTGTTCCGCGACGCGCTCGAACACCGCCTGCGACGCGAGCGACCCGACGCCTGGCCCGAGTTGCTGCGCCGAGCCGCCACGCAGGAGCCCGATGCGCTGCGTCGCATCGGCGGACTGATGCGCGCCGAGGCGTGGCCCGAGGCCGAGGCTGCACTGCTCTGCGTCGGCGAGTCGCTGCTCATAGACGGCGACAACGCCGTCGTCGACACCCTGCTGGCGCGCTTTCCCATCGAGCGCCGCACGGCCTCGGGTGGGATGCTGTTTCTCGGCTCCAAGCTGGCCTGGACGCGTTGGGATTGGCCAGCGATGCGCGACGGCGCCGTTGCTGCCGCCGAGGCCTACCGTCGCGCGGGCGATGCACGCAGCGAAGCCCTAGCCCAGTCCTACCTCGCACTGGCCTTGGCCAGCACCGGCCGCGTCGACGAAGCGCGCGCCTTGGCCAATGCGCTGCTCGCGAACCCCGCGCTCGAAGACCTCGCTGCCGCGCGCGCGCTGATGGCGCTCGCCTGGATTGAGTTCAGCCATGGAGATCAGCGGGCCATCGCACCGCTGTGGTCGCGCATGACGCAGCACCTTGAACAGACGCCGGACGTCGTCGGCTGGTACGAGTGCATGCCGATCCCCTCCTACGCCAATCTGGCCGGCATGCGAGCGCCGCTTCTGCGCTATGTGCGCGCTGCGCAGCGCCGCTGGCCCGAGCGGCCTTCGCCAGCGCGCGGCATGTGTACGGTGATCGAAGGCCTGCTTCACCTGTGGGCCGATGACTTGGTGGCCGCCGAGGCCTGTGCCGCACAGGCCTCCGACGACGCGCGCTGGCTCGCCCGACCACCCAATCTCGAAGCCTTCGTCACCCTGCTGCCCGCCCTGCTGGCCGCCGTGCGGGGCCGCAGCGGCGAAGCGCAGGCCCTGGTGCAGCGGCGCATCAACGAGGTCATGCAGAGCGGCGAACCGGCGCGCATCGGCCTGTACCGCGGCGTCTTCGTCTACGCCGCGCTGCGTTGCGCCGCTGCGGCCGACGACATGGCGGTCGTGGCTCAGCGCGCGGCCGAGTTGCAGGCCGCGATGCGCACGCCCTCCCCCGCGTTGCCCACGGGTCTGGCACGCCAGTACAGCACGGCCGGGCGCGCCTACGCGGCCCTGGCCGCAGGAGATGACGTTGCGGCCTGCATGGCGTGGCAGGACATGATCGACCGCGAGCACGAGTGCGACCACTACGCGCAAGTGCCCGAGGCCCGGCTGCGCCTGGCCGACGCCAAACTGCGCGCGGGCCACCCGCTGGCCGAAGGCGCCGCGCCGCTGGTCCCGCTGTTCGAGCGCATCGCCGCCAGCGGCGAGATCGGCCTGCTGCGCATGGCCGGCCCCTCCACGCTGGCCCGGCTCGCCGCGGTCAATTGGGAGGGCCGCCTGGCGGACAACACCGTGCGCGCGCTGCGCCGCTGGGCTGGCACGGCAACCGAACCGTCGGTCGCGCGCGATGCACCCACAGCCGCCCCCACCCTTGCGGGCGGCCTGTCCGAGCGCGAGCACCAGGTCTTGCAGCGCATCGCGGCCGGCGACAGCAACAAGCTGATCGCGCGTGAGTTCGACCTCTCGCCCCACACGGTCAAGCGCCACGTCGCCAACATCCTCGACAAGCTCGACCTGCGCTCACGCGGCCAAGCCGCAGCCTGGTTCCACGAGCATCACGGCTAGGCGCGGCGCGGCCGTCGCCTTCCCAGCCGGGCCATGGCCCGAACGGGCCATGGCCCGGGCGGGCCCGCCACACACGCGATGGCCCTTCAAGGCGATGTGCGGCACCCCTCGAATCGCAACACTGGCGCCCTGCCCGGAGCAAGGTGCCCCGGGCCCGATCCAGGAGCCCGCGCCATGCCTTTCGCCGATTCGTCCGCCGCCCCCGCCAAGGCCGCAGCCGCCGCCCCGCGTATCGACCTCTACAGCAGCATTCACAAGGCGCTGCGCCTGTTCATGACCGACACGCTGGTGCGCGTGGGCCGCCTGGACACCGGCGACGCCGACGAGCTGGCCGCCACGCTGGCGCAGCTGCGCTCGCTGCTCGAACTGTGCCGCACGCACGTCGCGCACGAGAACGAGTTCGTGCACGCCGCGATCGAGGCGCGCCGCCCCGGCGCCAGCCAGCGCATCGCCGCCGAGCATGTGGAGCACCTCGACGCGATCGCCGCCCTCGAGGCCGAGGTCGCCGCGCTGGCCGCGCTGCCGCGCGAGCCGGCCGCGCAGCGCCTGTACCGCCACCTCGCGCGCTTCGTCGGCGAGAACTTCGAGCACATGCATGTCGAGGAGAGCTCGCACAACGCAACGCTGTGGTCGCTCTACAGCGACGCCGAACTGGTCGAGATCCACCAGCGCATCCTGGCCGCGGTCGACCCGGCCGAGATGGGCCTGGTGCTGCGCTGGATGGTGCCGGCGATGAGCCCTGCCGAGCGCGCCGAGTTGCTGGGCGACATGCAGCGCCAGCTGCCCCCCGAGGCAATGCGCGGCGTGATCGACACCGTGCGCCCGCACCTCAACGACAGCGCCTGGGGCAAGTTGGCGCGCGCGCTGAACCTGCCGATCGCCCCCGGCCTGACCACGCGCTGACGAGGCAACCCGACCCATGAAGCTCTACCACCACCCGGCCTCCACCACGAGCCGGCCCATCCTGCTGCTGGCTGCCGAGGCCGGCCTCGCGCTCGACCTGCAGGTGGTCGACCTGTTCGCGGGCGAGCACCTGCAGCCGGCCTACGCAGCGATCAATCCGAACCGCCTGGTGCCGGTGCTCGAGGACGGCAAGTTCCGCCTGACCGAGCACGCGGCGATCATGAAGTACCTGGCCGAGAAGGCCGGCTCGCCGCTCTACCCGCGCGCGCTGCAGGCGCGTGCGCGCGTCGACGAGCGCATGGACTGGGTCAACACCCAACTCTGCCGCGACCTCGCCTACGGTGTCGTGTACCCGCAGATCTTTCCACCGCACCGGCGCCGCAGCGACGAGGCCCAGCAGGCCACGCTGCAATGGGGCCTGGAGCGCGCCCGCGGCTGGATCGAGGTGCTGGATCGCCACATGCTGGCCGGTCAGCCCTTCCTGTGCGGCGACGCGATGACGCTGCCCGACCTGCAGGCTGCCTGCTTCGTCGCGCTGGGCGAGACCATCGGCTGCGACTACGCCGCGCAGCCGAACCTGCGTCGTTGGCTCACGCGGATGAAGGCACTGCCGAGCTGGACCAAGGTGCACTCGGTGATCGACGGCTATGCCGCCACGCTCGACCGTGCGTCGATGCTCTCGCTGTGAGGCCCGCGATGATCCGCAAGCTGCACCATGGCGCCTTCCGCTGCCGCGACTCCGAGGCCACGCGCCGCTTCTACGAGGACTTCCTGGGCCTGCCGCTGGCCGGCGCGCTGCCGATCCGCCAGACGCAGACCGGCCGCCCCACCGACACGCTGCACACCTTCTACCGCCTCGGCGACGGCTCGTTCATCGCCTTCTTCGAGGCGCCGGACCTGCCCTTCGAGTTCCGGCACCAGCACGACTTCGACCTGCACCTTGCTCTCGAGGTCGACGCCGACACGCTGCGCACGATGATGGCGCGCGGCCGCGCCGAAGGTATCGAGGTGCGCGGCCCGTCGGATCACGGGTTCATCGACTCGGCCTACTTCCGTGACCCCAACGGCTACGTGGTCGAGCTGTGTGCCAAGCGCGCCGGCCACGACGAGGCGATGGACCCGCGCCTGAACGGCGCGCGCAAGACCCTCGACCGCTGGACCGCGACGCGCGAGCTGGTGAGGCCCTGATGAAATCCTGGCGTGGCCTGCTGGCGTTCGCCTGCGCGCTCCTGGTCTTCGCGGACCAGGCGCGCGCGGCCGAGCCGCCGCGCACGCTGCGTGAGACCGGCTTCTTCGACGCGTCGAGTCCCAAGCTGCCGTTCTCGCCCCAGTACCCGCTGTGGTCCGACGGCGCCGACAAGCAGCGTTTCATCGCGCTGCCGCCGGGCACGGCGATCGATGCCTCGAACCCCGACGCCTGGGACTTCCCGCGCGGCACGCGGCTGTGGAAGACCTTCACGCACGGCGGCCGGCCGGTCGAGACACGCCTCATCGAGCGCCAGGCCGACGGCGCCTGGCAGTTCGCTGCCTACGTCTGGGACGCCGAGGGCCGCAGCGCCGAGCTCGCCCCGCCGCGCGGCACGATACTCGTCGTGCCCTCCGCGCCCGGCGGCCGCTACGTCGTGCCAGGCCGCGGCGACTGCCTGGCCTGCCACGGCGGTGCGCCGTCGCCGGTGCTGGGCTTCGCCGCGCTACAGCTCGCGCCCGAGTTGCGCGCGCTGGTCGAGCGCGGCTGGTTGCGCGGGCTGCCGCACGAGCTGCTGGCCACTACACCGCGCATCGCCGCGGCGTCTTCCGTCGAGCGCGCCGCGCTCGGCACGTTGCACGGCAATTGCGCGCACTGCCATCACGCAGGCCCCGGCCGCGTGCCGCTGCGCCTGACGCTGCAGCAGCGTGTCGCCGACCCCGAGGTCAGCGCTGCCGAAGTGCTGCGCTCGATGGTCGGCGCCCGCAGCCGCTACCAACCGGACCCGCAGGCCGACGCCCGCATCGTCGTGCCGGGCGATGCGGCCGCCAGCGTGCTGCTGCGGCGCATGCGCTCGCGCGACCCGCGCGTGCAGATGCCGCCGCTGGGCACCGAACACGCCGACGAGCAGGCCCTGGCCCTGCTCGCTCACTGGATCAGCCAGGACCTCTCCCGCCACAAGGAACCTTGACCCATGAAGACCGCCCTCCTCCCCGTGACCGCTGTCGCCGGCTTGCTGCTGCTCGCCTATGTCGGTGCCGCCGGCGCACAGACCGCCATGACCGTCGAGAAGGCCGCGCGCGGCAAGTACCTCGTCGCGACCTCAGGCTGCATGGACTGCCACACCCCGTTCAAGATGGGACCCAAAGGCCCCGAGCCCGACATGAGCCGCATGCTGTCGGGCCACCCGCAGGACCTGAAGATGCCGCCCGTGCCTGCACTGCCGCCAGGCAGCCCCTGGGTCATCATCGGCGCGGGCACCAACACCGCCTGGGCCGGGCCCTGGGGTGTGAGCTTCACCGCCAACCTGACGCCGGACAAGGAGACCGGCCTGGGCGACTGGACGGCTGACGACTTCAAGAAGACGATCCGCACCGGCCGCCACCTCGGCCGCGGTCGCGAGATCCTGCCGCCGATGCCGATCCCGGTGTACAGCCAGATGACCGACGAGGACCTCGAGTCGATCTTCGCCTACCTGCGCACGCTCCCGGCGATCAAGAACCGCGTGCCCGAGCCCTGGGCGCCCACGGCAGCCAAGTGAGCTAGGGCTTCAAGGTCGGCCGGGCGCTGCCGTGCGAAGACAGTGACGATGTGGCGAGATGACGGGAGAGCACGCCCGCCACAGCACGGGCGCCAGCCTCGTTAAAGTGGACATCGTCGTAGAACAGGCTCGTGTCCTGATCGATCGTCGCAAGGTCGACGCAGTCGATCGCCTCGGCGCGGCAGACGTCCAGCATCGCCCGGTTGTAGCGCTGCAGGCCGCCACGCAGGGCGGCCGCGCTGTAGTAGGGCTGACCCGGCAGGCGCTGGAAGTCGCCCACGCCACCGAACCACAGCAGGTTCTCCAGCGCTGGTGGCAGGTCCGCTCGCCACAACGTGGGCTGCGTCATGAAGATCAAGCGCACGCCACGCGCCTTGGCGATCGCATGCATCGACCGCAGGTTGCGCGTGTACTCTTCGAGTGCCGTGGACAAGTCCGGTAGCTGAGGCCTCAGTTCGGAAGCAGAACGCCGATGCCGGCGCCAGGTCTCGAAGATCGAGCCGCCGGCATCCTGGGCCCCAGATCCCGGGTTGTCACGCAACCACCCTGCCTTGACACGCCGAAGGGCCTGCCAGATGGCCGTGCGCTTGAGCGGGGAGTCGTGCGCACGGCCATAGGTCAAGCCACGGAATGTCTCCTCCATGAGGTGCGCGCGCGTCGGCCCGTCGTCGAGCGCCGTGGGGTTGTAGGCATCTTCCTGGGACAGCCTGATCGACAGATCGTTGACGCCTGCCAGCACGACCACGACGTCGATCGACATCTCGTCGAGCGGCAGGTGCTGCAGGGCAAGCAGGTGGTGGCGGCTGTTGCGGGCGCTCATGCCCGCATTGCCCACCCAGGTCGACCCCTGGCCTTCGCGACGCTCGAGCGCGTCCTGCAGCAACTGCGTCCACGTCTCGCTTTGATCGAGATAGAGGCATTCCGTCGTGCTGCCCCCGATCGCCAGGATCCGATGTCGGTGCGTCGGCAGCAACTCGTCGGCGCGCACTCCCCATCGATTTGTCCGGAACCGCGACTCGCCGGACACTCCCGGCATGATCCGTGTCACAGGCGTAAACGAGTAGCTGGTCGCCGGCTGGTAGATCATGTAGCCGCGCGGCAGGATCTGTCTGAGCACCAGCTCCGCAACACCAAGCGCCAGTGCGCAGGACAGAGTCAGCAAACCCACGGCTTCGACCCAGCGCCGTGCATGGCCATGCGGCGACCTCTCTGCGTGCGCCCTTGTGTCCAATCGGTGGGTACCGTCGTCTCTTCCATGGCAGTCTATCGACCGCGCCCTGCTCCCGGATCGGCAGCAACCCTGTCTAGCGGGCGCTGTGGACGACACGCTGCGGGTACGGAATCTCGACCCCCGCCTCGTTTAGCGCGCGCAGGATCGCCAGGTTGACGTCGCTCTTGACGTTGCCCTGCCCGTTCTCGGCGTCGCGGATCCAGAAGCCGACCTGCAGGTCCAGCCCGTCGGCGCCGAAGCCGGCAAGCTGCACCGCAGGCGCCGGGTCGGCAATCACGCGCGGCACTTGCGCCACCGCGTGGACGATGCGCGGGAACAGCGTGTCGAGGTCGCTGCCATAGGCCACCTGCACCTGGGTGTTGATCGACACCTTGGGGTCGGCCAGCGACGAGTTCTCCACGCGCTGCGTGATCAGCATCTCGTTGGGCACGATCGACTCGCGCCCATTGAGCGCACGCACGACCGTGAAGCGCGTGTTGATGTCGGTGATGCGGCCCTCGAAGCCATCCACCTTGACCATGTCGCCGATGCGCAGGCTGCGTTCGGCCAGGATCACGAAACCGCTCACGTAGTTGGCGGCCAGCTTCTGCAGGCCGAAGCCGATGCCCACGCCGACCGCACCGCCGAGCACCGACAGCGCGCCGAGCGGGATGCCGGCCGCCGTCAGCGCCAGCAGCAGGCCCACCAGCAGCAGCAGCGCGCGCACCGCGTTGGCCGCGATCTTGCGCACCGACAGGTTGTCGGTGGCAGCGGCCAGCAGGCGCGACTCGATCGCGGCCGACACCCACAGTGCGGCCACCAGCACCACCGCCGCCGACAGCGCACCCTCGAGCAGGCTGCGCAGGCTGACGTCCACGCCACCCACCTTCCAGTGCAAGGCATCGAGCTCGTCGAGCAGCAGCGGCAGCAGCCCGGTGACCCACAGCACGAGCGCGATCCAGACCAGCCACGACACCGTGCGCTCGATCACGCGCACCGCGTGCGACTGCGGGAAGGCCACGCGCAGCACGCGCACCGCGACGCGGATCATCAGCAGCGACGCGAGGATCGGCACCGCGAGGCGGAAAACCGCCAGCACGTCGACGGTGCCGCTGCGCGCCAGCAGCCAGCGCGCCGCGACGGCGAACCCCAACGCCAGCACCGGGAACAGCACGCCGTCGACGATGCGGTCGCCGAACCAGACGCTCGACGGCCGCGCCGCATTGCCGCGCAACAGCCGCACCGCCAGCCAGGCCAGGCCCAGGCAGGCCGCCAGCACGGCCAGCTCGATCAGCGCGTCGGCGCGCTGCAGCGAGTCGATCAGCGCGCCGAGGTCCACCACCGGCGCGAACGCCCCCTCCGCCGCCATCAGTCCAGGCCGCCGAGCACGCGCAGGTGCGCCGCCACGCTGCGTGCCAGCGCACCCAGGTGGTAGCCGCCCTCGAGGCAGGACACGATGCGGCCCTGGGCGTGACGCCCGGCGAGCGTGACGAGCTGGCGCGTGATCCAGGCGTAGTCGTCCTCGACCAGGCCGAGCTGGCCGAGTTCGTCCTCGCGGTGGGCGTCGAAGCCGGCCGAGACGAAGATCATCTGCGGCTTGAACTCTTCCAGCCGCGGCAGCCACATCTGCTCGATCGCCTCGCGCACCTGCGGCCCGCGCGCATAGGGCGGGATCGGCACGTTGACCATGTTGGTGCCCTTGGGCACCGCGCCGCTGTACGGGTACAGCGGGTGCTGGAAGAAGCTGGTCATCAGGATACGTTCGTCGCCGGCGACGATGTCCTCGGTGCCGTTGCCGTGGTGCACGTCGAAGTCGATCACCGCCACGCGCTGCAGGCCGCGCACGTCCAGCGCATGGCGCGCCGCCACCGCCACGTTGTTGAAGAAGCAGAAGCCCATCGCCGCGTCGCGCGTCGCGTGGTGGCCGGGCGGGCGCACCGCACAGAAGGCCGTGTTCGCGCTGCCGTCGATCACCGCGTCGGTGGCGGCCACCGCGGCACCGGCGGCCCGCAGGGCGGCCTGCCAACTGCCGGGGCCGGCGCTCGTGTCGGGGTCGATCTGGCAGTGCTCGCCGCTCTGGCGCAGCGGCTCCATCGCGGCGCGCAGTTCGCGCACATGCAGCGCGGCATGGGCGCGGGCGAGCTGCGCCTCGTCGGCCAGCGGCGGCTCGCGCAGGTCCAGCGCGTCGATCAGGCCGGTGGCGATCAGGTGGTCCGAGATCGCGTCCAGCCGCTCCGGGCATTCCGGGTGGCCGCGGCCCATGAAATGCGCACGGCAATCGGCGTGGCTGTAGAAGGCGAGGGTCATGCGAATTGAAGTATCGTGAGGCGCATGGACATGAAGCATGGCGCGGATGCGGCACTGGTCGCCCAGCTGGCACGCCTGACGGATCAGATTAGCACGGTCATCGTCGGCAAGCGCCCGCAGATCGAGGACTGCATCGCCTGCCTGCTGGCCGGCGGCCACCTGCTGATCGAAGACGTCCCGGGGGTGGGCAAGACGACCCTGGCGCACGCACTGGCGGTCAGCCTGGGCCTGGACTTCCGGCGCGTGCAGTTCACGGCCGACATGATGCCCAGCGACCTGGTCGGCGTCTCGGTGTTCGAGCGGAGCCGCGAGCAGTTCGTGTTCCACCCCGGCCCCGTGTTCGCCCAGGTGCTGCTCGCCGACGAGATCAACCGCGCCGGGCCCAAGACCCAGAGCGCACTGCTCGAGGCCATGGAGGAGCACCAGGTGACGGTCGAGAACGAGACCCGCGCCCTGCCCGCGCCCTTCTTCGTGATCGCCACCCAGAACCCGACCGACCAGCTCGGCACCTACCCGCTGCCGGAGAGCCAGCTCGACCGCTTCCTGATGTGCATCACACTCGGCTACCCGGACCGCGGGAGTGAACGCGCGTTGCTGGCCGGCGCCGACCGGCGCGCGGTGATCGATCGCCTGTCGCCGGTGATGACGCCGGCCGAGTTGCAGGCCGCACAGCGCAGCGTGCTCGCGGTGCATGCCGGCGACGCCCTGCTCGACTACCTGCAGACCTTGATCGCGGCCACCCGCAGCGGCCAGTGGTTCACCGAGGGCCTGAGCCCACGCGCCGGCATCGCGGTGCTGCGTGCGGCCAAGGCGCATGCGCTGATGGACCGGCGCGACTACGTGGCGCCCGACGACGTGCAGGCCGTGCTGGTGCAGACCGCGGCGCATCGCCTGGTGCCGGTGCCCGGCGCCGGGCGCGGCGCGGCCGAGCAGGTGCTGGCGATGGTGAAGTCGATCGCCGTCCAGTAGGTCCGCCGCGATGCTGAAGGTCCTCGGCCGCGTGTCGTCGATCAACGTGCGCAAGGTGCTGTGGACCTGCGCCGAGATCGGCCTGCCCTTCGAGCGCGAGGACTGGGGCATCGGCTTCCGGCCCACCCGCGATCCGGCCTTCACCGCGCTGAACCCGAACGCGCTGGTGCCGGTGGCGGTCGACGGCGAGTTCGTGCTCTGGGAGTCGAACACCATCTGCCGCTGGCTCGCCGCCGAACACGGACGCAGCGATCTGCTGCCGACGGCGCCGCGCGCGCGTGCCCTCGTCGAGCGCTGGATGGACTGGCAACTCGGCGACCTGAACAACGCCTGGCGCTACGCCTTCATGGCGCTGGTGCGCCAGAGCCCCGCACACCGTGACCCGGCAGCCATCGGCGCCAGCGCCGCGGAGTGGAACCGTCTGATGGTCCTGCTCGACGCGCACTTGCGGAGCGGCGGTCCGCACGCCGTCGGCGCCGGCTTCACGCTCGCCGACATGGTGCTCGGATTGGCGGTGCAACGCTGGCGCCGCACGCCGATCACGCATGCAGCGCTGCCGGCGCTCGACAACTACTTGCAGCGACTGCAGTCGCGCCCGGCCTTTGCCGCCACCGGTGGCGCGGAGCAACCGTGATCGGGCCCCTGCGGCGCCGATTGCGCGCCTGGTTCGAGCAGCGCCTGCCGCGCAGCGACACCTGGACGCTGACCCAGCGCAACATCTACATCCTGCCCACGCGCGCCGGGCTGACCTTCGTGCTGGTGCTGCTGGTGATGCTGCTGGCCTCGATCAACTACCAGTTGAGCCTCGGCTACGTGCTGACCTTCCTGCTCGCCGGCGCGGGCTTCGTGTCGATGCACCTGACGCACAACACGCTGCGCGGCGTGACGCTGCACCTGAAGCCACCCGCGTCCGGCTTCGCGGGCGAGCCGATGACGCTGGAGATCCTGCTCGCCAGCCCGACGCGCACGCAGCACGGCCTGGGCCTGAGCTTCGAGGACGCGCCGGACCGCGCGCACGATGTGTTCGTCGACGTGCCGGCCGGCGGCCAGGTGGCGGCGCACCTGGCCTTCGTACCGCCGCGACGCGGCCTGCATGGGTTGCCGACCCTGCATGTCGAGACGCGCTACCCGCTCGGATTGTTCCGTGCCTGGACCGTGTGGCGCCCGGCGGCGCAGGCCCTGGCCTGGCCACGGCCCGAAACCCCGCTCGCGCCGTGGCCGGCGTCGCCCGCCGCGGCCGGCGACGCCGCGCCACAACAGCGCAGCAGCAGCGGCGAATTCGACGGCGTGCGCAGCTACCGGCGCGGCGACCCGCTCAAGCGCATCGTGTGGAAGAAGGTCGCCAAGGGGGGTGACCTCGTGAGCCGCGACCATGTCAGTGCGGTGCAGCAGGAGCTCTGGCTCGAATGGCAGCACGCGCAGTTGCCCGGCACCGAGCCCAAGCTGTCGCGCCTCGCGGCCTGGGTCGTGGCGGCCGACGCGGCGGGTGTGCCGCATGGCCTGCGCCTGCCCGGCCTCGAACTCGCGCCCGGCCACGGGGCGGCGCACCGCCGTGCCAGCCTGGACGCGCTGGCGGCTTGGTCATGACGGCCTCCGCCTTGCGTTGGCCGGGCTGGGCCCACCTGCCACGCGACGCGCGCGACGTGCTGTTCCTGCTCGCGGTGATCGCCTGGACCGTCGCACCGCACTTCGTGCACCTGCCGGCCTGGTGCCTCGTGCTGACCGCGGCCGTGGTCCTGTGGCGCGCCCGCCTGGCGGTGGCCAACGCGCCGCTGCCGGGGCGCTGGCCACTGATCGCCGTGCTGGCCATCGCGCTGGTGCTGACCGCGTGGACGCACCGCACGCTGCTCGGCAAGGACGCTGGCATCACGCTGCTGGTGGTGCTGATGGTGCTGAAGACGCTCGAGCTGCGCGCGCGGCGCGATGCGCTCGTCGTGTTCTTCCTCGGCTTCTTCATCGTGTTGACGAACTTCCTGTACGCGCAGACGCTGCTGGTCGCGGCCGCGATGCTGGTCTCGGTGTGGGGCCTGCTGACCGCGTTGGTGCTGGCGCACATGCCGGTCGGCCGGCCACCGATCGTGCGCGCGGGCGCGGTGGCCGCCAAGGCGGCGCTGCTCGGTGCGCCGATCATGCTGGTGCTGTTCATGCTCTTCCCGCGCATGGCGCCGCTGTGGGCGGTGCCACAGGAAGGCCAGGCCAAGACCGGCCTGTCGGGCACGCTGCGCATGGGCGAGCTGGCCGAGCTGGCGGTCGACGACAACATCGCACTGCGCGTGCGCTTCGACGGTCCGGCGCCGCCGACGGGGCAGCTCTACTTCCGCGGCCCGGTGCTGTCGCGCTTCGACGGTCGCGAGTGGCACCGGGCCGACGAGTTCCGCGGCCTGCCGCCCAATGCCGGCCTGGCGCTGCGGGGCGAGCCGCTGGCCTACGAGATGACGCTCGAGCCGCACCGCCTGCCGATGCTGCCGCTGCTCGAGGCCACGCCCGACACGCGGGGCGACGCCCCTGTCATCGAGAACCTGCGCACCTACCTGCGCGGCGACCTGCAGTGGCAGACGCACCGCCCCGTGACCGAGCGCCTGCGCTTTTCGGCGCGCGCCTGGCTCGACTTCGAACACGGCCCGCGCCGGGACGGCCTGCTGCTGCGCGCCGACACCGACCTGCCGGCCGGGTACAACCCGCGCACCCTGGCCTGGGCCGAGGCCTGGTCGCGGCGGCCCGAGTGGGCGAACGCCGATGCCGAGCAGAAGGTGCGCAGCGTGCTCGAGCACATCCGCCGCGCGAACTTCGTCTACACCCTGACGCCCGGCGCCTACGGCGACGACGAAGGCCGCCATGCGATCGACGAGTTCTGGCTCGACCGTCGCGAAGGCTTCTGCGAGCACTTCAGCGCCGCCTTCGTCGTCGTGATGCGCGCGCTCGACATCCCGGCGCGCATCGTCACCGGCTACCAGGGCGCCGACGCCGTGCCGCAGGACGGCTGGATCGTCGTGCGCAACAGCCACGCGCATGCCTGGGCCGAGGTCTGGCTCGACGGCCGCGGCTGGGTGCGGGTCGACCCGACGGCCGCGGTCGCGCCCGACCGCATCCGCCTCGCGCGTTCGCTGCGGCCGCAGCCCGGCCTGGTGGCCGGCGCGCTGGGCGCGTTGAACCCGGCCCTGATGGAGAGCCTGCGCGGCGCCTGGGAGCGCCTGAACAACCGCTGGAACCAGTGGGTGCTGAACTACTCGCGCAACGACCAGCTCGACCTGCTGCAGCGCCTGGGCTGGCGCTCGCCCGAGTGGACGGATCTGGCATACCTGCTGATCGCGCTGCTGTCGGGGGGTGCGCTGGCCGGCGCGGCCTGGGCCTGGTGGGACCGGCACCGGCGCGACCCTTGGCAACGCCTCGCACAGCGCATCGCGTCGCGCCTCGCGGCACTGGGCGTCGAGGCTCCCGCGCACGAGGGC